>CAMAQQ010000153.1 GCA_945860575.1 Ferrithrix thermotolerans DSM 19514 | reverse complement strand
CGACTACCAATAAACGAGCTGAGAGTAACTGAGTTTCGAGAAACTGCTTCGTTCATTAGCAAAACTATTTCACCGTCTTTGGTCTTATTTGTGACCACGCCTTCACGGCCAGGAAACATCTGGTTTGCTTCGAGACTGTCTAGAACGCCAGCAGTCTCTTCTAACTCTTCAGAGATTCGCACGATAATAAAAGACTTTCCAATTTCAATATCGCTGAGTTTTATAAATGGCACACTTTGATAATTAGACCCCGGGATTCGGTTGCCGTGCGGACACGCGGTTGGGTGACCGAGCATCTTGGCAAGCGCAACGGCAACTTCGTCAGTAATTACGTGCTCCCATTTGCAGGCTTCGTGATGAGCGGTTGCCCAAGGCAGACCCAGCACATCTATTAAGAAACACTCAGCAAGACGATGTTTGCGAACAACTCCTTCAGCGAGGGTTTTTCCTTTTTCAGTCAAAGCGATTCTTGGTCCGGTCAAGTCGACGAGGCCTTCGATCTGCATTCGCTTGATCATTTCTGAAACTGACGCTCGCGAAACATTTAAGCGATCAGCGATGCGCGCTTGAATTAATTCAATTTGATCTTCGTCGAGCTCGTAAAGGCATTCACAATATTCTTCGAACGCTGGGTGATGCTCAGTGGTCTGTTGCACGCTGTGAGTCTAACTCCGAGCGATCATTGGCATTAATTACTTTTAGATACCACGTTCGCGCTCGTCGCGCACGGCTGCTTTTACTGAATACTGCACAAGGATCGCCGGCGCCAAAACAATACTTCCGACAATTAATCCTGCAGATGCAACACGACTGGCATTTGGTGTGAACTCAATAGTCAATCCCCAAATCACGGCGATGGTCGAGATACCAAAAAATGAGTATCCCAAACGGCTCGCACGTTTTGCCCAATTCGAAATCAACGCTCGCTTAACCAGAACCGGATCACTAGCTAGTTCATTAGTTTTTGAACCAGCGCTCGCACCATTCGTCTTGTGGCGTTGTGTGCGAGAATTCATCTGTGTTTATGTTACGGGCTGGTTTTCAATGACGGTGAAGTTGAATTGGGGCGAGTCGGTGCTGGTTGCCACAATTGATCGACCAGAACGTCGCAATGCTGTTGATCAACAGACTCTGCTCGAACTTGCAAACGCATTAGACGAGTCAGTAATACGAAAAACTCGAGTCGTGATAGTCACCGGCACGGCACCAGCATTTTGTTCGGGCGCCGATTTATCTGGTGTCCGGGAAACAGAGTTCACTGATGCTTTACACAAGTTCTTGATTCAACTCGCGACGCTACCGAGCGTGACGATTGCGTCAATCGCTGGCCCTGCCTTGGGCGCTGGTGCACAAATTGCAATGAGTTGTGATCTGAGAGTTGCGACTGCGCAAAGTATTATTGGTGTGCCCGCGGCACGACTTGGTCTAGTTGTAAATCATTGGACAGTTGAGCGCTTGGCGCGTGAATGCTCGTGGCCAGTGGCACGGGCGATGTTGTTGGGGGCTAGAAACTATTCAGGATCCGAACTGGCGAATCTCGGTTCGGTACATCGCCTGGGCGAACTTGACGACGCGATTGGTTGGGCAAATGAAATTGCATTGCTGGCACCTTTGTCAATGGCTGGTCACAAAGCAGCATTAAATGCTTCTTCTCGGGCGCCCGAAATTGATCAACTCGTGCAGTCGGCGCGCGACCGTGCATGGGCGAGCAAAGATGTTGAAGAAGGGCGCAGTGCATTTATCGAAAAGCGCCAGGCAAAGTTCAAAGGTGAATAGATGACGGGTGAGAAAGTAGTCGATTTTAAGAATGTTGTTGTTGTCTACGACAAATTTCCGGCTATTGCTGGTGCAACTTTTTATGTCAACGCCGGAGAAATTATTTTGTTGCAGGGGCCCAATGGTGCCGGCAAAACAACTTTGCTTCGCGCATGCGCCGGCCTTTTGTCAATCGCCCGTGGTTCGGCAAATGTTTTGGGTTGCGATTTACAAACCGATCGCTCGGCTGTTCGGTCACGAGTTGGTCTGCTCGGTCATTCGAACGGTTTATTTCAAGATCTCACCGTCTTAGAAAATATGTTGTTCTGGTCGCGACTTGTTGGTGCGGATAAAACAGATGTCAACCAGGCAATGGATGCGATGGGTTTATCGGGTCGTCTCAGCGCAACAACTGTCGCCAAACTTTCCGCAGGTCAACGGCGCCGATGTGCACTTGCATCACTAATCGTGCGTCGTGCACAATTGTGGTTATTAGATGAACCGCACGCAGGGCTTGATGCGCAAGGTCGTGATGAATTAGATGCAACTCTTCGTGCCGCGCGCGATTCAGGAGCAACAGTAATTTTCGCATCGCACGAAATTGAGCGGGCGCAGGCATTAGCGACACGAAGTTTGTTGGTCTCAACTGGCACGGTCAAGTCGACATGAAAAGAACTACCAGTAGAAGCCGCGTCGTCAGTGCAGTGTTATTCAAAGACTTACGCATCGAAGCACGCAGTCGAGTAGTAACAAATCAAGTTTTGCCGTTTGCTGGCCTGATCATGATCATGTTTGCCTTTGCTCTTGACAACGATGATGTCTTGCAGCGCGTGGCTGGTGGCTTGATTTGGTTGGCAACGATTTTTTCGTTGTTCGTAATCGTGCAGAGGTCTTTTGCAATTGACACAGCCGACTCGGCACTCGATTCATTACGTGTTGCGGGTATTGATCTTTCGGCGGTATTTCTCGGCAAAGCGATCGCGCTGACTCTGCAACTGATTGCACTTGATGTGGTGTTGATCGCATCTGCGTTTTTGCTGTATCAAGTTCAAGTCTCGGCTGTCGGCCTAGTGCTGTTGGTCACTTGTGTCACTTGCGCAACAACTGGATTGGGCTTCGTGGGTACGCTTTATGGCGGTCTCACTGCAGGTGCAAACGGTCGAGAAACTTTACTTCCGTTGCTGTTATTGCCAGTAGTGGCGCCAGTTCTTATTGCTGCAACACGAGCCACGGAAGCGGCTTTTGGCAGTGGTGGAACGGCAACTTCTGAAGGTTGGGCGTGGGTTGGCCTGCTGACAATTTTTGCCGCAGTGTTTGGTATCGGAGGATCATTGGCTTTCGGGCCTTTGATCGACGAATAATAAGCACCATTAAATTAGCTCTAGTAAACACGGTCTAGTAAATACGCTCTAAAAAAATACGGAGTCAGTTTAAAAATGTCACAAACATCCCAACAATCATGGCAAAAGGTTTCGAACACCGGCACACAAGCAACTCGTGTAATTGGTGTTCTCGCGATTGTGGTGATGACATGGGTTGTAATCAGCGGACTCTTGTTAACTTCGGCCGATGTTGTGCAAGGCGAGTCTGTTCGAATTATGTATGTGCATGTTCCTTCTGCATGGATTGCCTATGTTGCGTTCATCGTCACTGCGATCACTTCGGCGTTTTATATTTTTGCCAAGCGTCACTCGCTCGGTTTTGATCGCGTTGCTGGCGCTTCGGCAGAAGTCGGCGTGATGTTTATGGCAATCACTTTGGTAACAGGAAGTTTGTGGGGTCGACTCACCTGGGGAGAGTTTTGGCAGTGGGATCCACGACTAACGACGACGGCATTTCTTTTTGTTACTTATATTGGCTACCTAGCCGTGCGCCGTCTGGATGGTTCAATTGAACAGCGCGCAAAGCGATCTGCCGTGGTCGCGTTATTGGCGGTACTTGAGATTCCACTCGTGCATTTCAGTGTCGTGTTTTGGCGCAGTCTTCATCA
>CAMAQQ010000152.1 GCA_945860575.1 Ferrithrix thermotolerans DSM 19514 | reverse complement strand
TTTCGTGCAGGTTTGCGTGATGTATTAATTGACGTAAATGTCGGACTTTCGCGTTGCGGTATCGCTCCAGAAACTGCCGGCCAACTCGCCGACACGGCTAGAAAAGCCGGCATGACAGTTCGTGGTGTCATGGGATACGAAGGCCACCTGATGATGATCAGCAGTGATGAAAAGCGAAAAGCACGTGTTGCTGATTCGATGAAGTTGCTCACTCGCGCCGCCAAAGATGTCGGCGGTGAAATTATTTCTGCTGGTGGCACCGGCACTTGGGATATGCACGACGAAACGGGCATCAACGAATTGCAAGCCGGCTCATATGCGTTGATGGATACGCACTATGCACAACTAAAGATTCCGTTTGTGCAAGCAAGTTTCGTGCTCGGCACGGTGATCTCACGAAGTAAAGACTGGCTAGTAATTGATGTTGGTCTTAAATCTCTCTCAACAGATCATGGCAATCCGTCGGTTGACGGCTATGAAGTTTTATTCTGTTCCGATGAACACACGACACTGGTCATGAAAAAAGATTCAGGATTATCACCAGCAAATATTGGCGAAAAACTCTTGGTCAAACCTTCGCATATAGACCCGACCATGTCGATGCATTCAGTGGCTTGGGCAACTCGTGCCGATGAAATTTTAGAGTGCTGGCAAATCGATCTACGCGGTTGGTAGATCTTCAAGACTCCTGGCAAGTGCTCTCAATGCAAGACCGCGATGCGAGAGCAGATGCTTTTCTTCAATACTCATCTGAGCGAAAGTTCGTCCGTCGCCAAGACTTGGGATAAAAATCGCGTCATAACCAAAACCGCGCTCGCCAAGTTCGGCGACGCTAATTGATCCTTCGCAAACACCTTGGGCGATAATTTCTCGGCCATCTGCAAAGAGCAACAAAGCAACGGTTCGAAATCTGGCTGTACGACTTACCGCGCCATCAAGCTCGCGCAGCAATTTCGCTCGATTCTGCGTGTCGGTCGCACCAACTCCGGCGAACCGCGCAGTCATTACTCCTGGTGCGCCGTTTAGTGCATCAACTTCTAGACCAGTGTCATCGGCAAGCGCGGGCAAACCAGTGGAAAGACAAACTGCCACGGCTTTGAGTCGTGCATTGCCCACAAGCGTGTCGGCATCTTCAACTACATCAGCAAGTTGAGTCGGTCGTGGCTGCAAATCGACAACACCGCTCATGAGTTCTGAAATTTCGGCGACTTTGTGCGGGTTGGCCGAAGCGCAGACTACGCGCAACATGAGCCCAGCATCTTTATTGCGGTCGTGGTGTTGGTGCGACGGCGAGTGTTTGTGTCTGCAACGCGAATACTTCGCGCAAACCAGCAGTTGCAAGCGCCACCAATTCACTCAACTGTGATTGGCTAAATGCCGCACCTTCGGCGGTGCCTTGCACTTCAACAAACTTTGGCTCACCACCATCATGGCTTTGCACCATCACGACGTTCATATCGACCTCAGCCGAACTGTCTTCGACATACGGCAAGTCAAGAATTGGCGAACCATTGTGAATACCGACACTGACTGCAGCACACAACGAATGCAACGGATGAGTCTTGATCAAACCGTTTTGCATCACCCGGGTCAATGCATCATGCAACGCGATGTATGCACCACAGATGCTGGCCGTGCGTGTGCCCCCGTCGGCTTGCAATACATCGCAGTCGACAATCACTTGCCGCTCGCCGAGCAGCGTCATGTCACAACACGAACGCAACGACCGACCAATAAGTCGTTGAATTTCAATCGTGCGGCCACCCTGTTTGCCTTTGGCGGCTTCGCGATCGTTGCGGTCAGGAGTTGAACCGGGCAACATCGAATATTCAGCGGTGACCCAACCTTTGTTCTTGCCTTTCATCCATCGCGGCACGTCTTCGTCGACCGATGCAGTACACAACACACGCGTCTTGCCGAATGAGACAAGCACCGAACCAGCCGCCATCTCGGTGAAGTCACGCTCAAACTTAAGTTGACGCAATTCGTTTGCTTTTCGTCCGTCTGGTCGTGTCACAGTATTTGCTCCGTTTTTTGTCGCATTGTTATTTTTATAAATCACTTCGGCCATTGTTTCGCTATCGATAACTCGGGCCCCAAGAAACGACGGCCGAGTTCTGCGAATTGCTTAATATCGCCCGACGAATAAAATTCGTGCGAGCCCCGCTCTCCTGAATCAACGCTACGAGCAGTTTTGTTTGACGCCAGCGCGTCACGCACTACTAATGCAGTGGCGTCGGCGCTATTAATTAGTTTCACACCAGAACCCATAACTTGCCCAATAACGGCACTCAAATATGGATAATGCGTGCACCCCAACAACAACGCATCGACATCGGCTTTTCGTATTGGCGCCAGCAATTTCTGTGCCAACTCTGTAACGGCTGCGCCGGAAGTTTCATCGCGTTCAACGAACTCGACAAAACCTGGGCACGCCGTTGCTGTCAATGTAACTTCACTAGTAATCTCACACGACGCATTCGCAACTGCATTTTCGTACGCCCCAGAAGCAATCGTGCCTGCTGTGCCGATAACTGCGACTCGATTATTTTTCGTTTCACGAACCAGTGCTCGTGCTCCCGGCTCAACCACCCCGATCACAGGCACCGAAAGCAAACTTTGCAATTCTGTTAGTGCAACCGAAGCAGCAGTGTTGCACGCGACCACAATCAACTTGACGCTGAAATCACGCACCAAACTTGTCGCCAACTCAATCGCGAAACTTCGCACATCACTCGCAGGCTTTGGCCCATATGGGTAGCGCGCGGTGTCACCTATATATACGAGGTTCTCACTTGGCAGCAGATCAATAACCGCCCGCGCAACAGTCAGACCACCAAAACCAGAATCAAACATGCCAATCGGGCGATCAACCTGAGCATTCATCCCTGACAACGCTACGCCCTCGCCAACATTGAAAGCAGTCAACTAACAGCCAAAGCATTACGCGAACCAATGCTTTATAGTCGCTGTGTGATTCTCGCTGCTGGCCTCGCTCTTTTGGCGGCAGTTCTGCACGCAAGTTGGAATTTAGTTGTCAAGCAGACAGGCGATCGATTTCTCGCACTATGGGGTCAGTTTGTTTTTGCTGGATCGATTGCTTTAATCACTCTTGTCGGCTGGATAATAATTGATGGTCCACCAAATATTGCTTGGTGGTGGTCAATCACCAGCGGCTGCGGACATTTGCCATATGTGTTGTTGCTCGCTAAGGCATATGACAAAAATGATTTCTCACTCACATACCCAATTGCTCGTGGCGCTGGTGCACTTAGCGCTGCTGTCTTGGGATTAATTTTTCTCGGCGACGATCTCTCGGCGCTGAGCATGGGCGGCATCGCGATAGTTATTTTCGGACTTTGGATTCTTGTTTCTGGTCAGCCAATTAATAATATTTTTCCCGCACTCGGCGTTGCAGCAACAATCGGCATTTACTCAGTCGTCGATGCATACGGCGCACGCAACTCAGATGCAGTTGCTTTTGCATTGAGTGTTTTCGTCAGTGGGGCAATAAGTATCACAATTTGGGCGTTTCTCACACGCGCCAAAGAACTCAAAAGATTTCTCGCCGCCAATTGGAAGCCTGCAGCCTTTGGTGGCACCATGTCAATCCTCAGCTACTCAATGATCGTCTACGCCTTCACTCTCGCGCCGGTCGGCTATGTCGCGACAATGCGCGAATCAAGCGTGGTCATCGCCGCACTTGCCGGCTGGAAATATCTCAAAGAAGACGACCATAAACGCCGACTCACTTCGGCCACT
>CAMAQQ010000151.1 GCA_945860575.1 Ferrithrix thermotolerans DSM 19514 | reverse complement strand
CAGGGCGTCAGTTTGCTCGGCTGGCAAGAATCGCAGTTGCCACAAGGCATCGGCATCTAGTCTTAAGCGTGGCTTTCACATGACTCAAATTGTTTCGAAACAGAAAATGTGGATTGATACCGATACGGCATCTGACGACGCAGTGGCTTTGATCCTCGCATTGAAGAGTGAGACAACAAAAGTGATCGGCATTTCGATAGTTGCCGGCAACGTGCCAATTGATTTGGGTGTGCAAGCCGCGCTGTACACAATCGAGATGTGTCACGCGAAAGTTCCGGTGCATGTTGGCGCAGTCAAGCCACTTGTGAGATCTTTCGCCTCGGCACAAAATGTTCATGGCACCGACGGCATGGGTGATATCGGGCTTAAATTGAGTGGTCGAGTGCCCACCTCTCATGATGCGGTTCGCCAGATTATCGAAACCTTTCGATCTGCCCCACGAGAAATTGATCTCGTAACACTCGGGCCATTAACAAATATTGCCTTGGCTCTGTCGATAGAACCCGAGTTCGCCAAGTGGGTTCGACGATGCGTAATCATGGGAGGTACGGGCGTTTTGCCTGGCAATGTCACTGTCGCCTCAGAATTTAACGTTTGGGCCGACCCAGAATCGGCGCGAATTGTCTTTGACTCAGAGTTACCACTCGAGATGGTCGGCTGGGATGTATCGGTAGCAGATGCAGTTATCTCAGACGAACTTGCGACCGAATTAAGTTCTCTTAGCGATCTTGGTAAGTTTGCGATGTCAATTCAGCGACAAGTGCGAGAGTTTTGTCGCAGCGAAACGAAACTGGATGGCTTTGACCTACCTGACCCGATCACAATGAGCGTGGCGATTGACTCGTCAATGTCTAGTTCTGAAACTCGAAAGCATGTTCGTGTGCATCTCGGCGACGGTGACACACGAGGGCAAACTGTGATTGATCACTTAGATGTGCTCGGCAGAAGGCGGAACTGTCGTGTGGTGCTGCGCGTAGATCGCGAGCGATTTCTTGCGATGCTTCGCAACGCGCTATCTAATTAGTTGCTGGCGGGATTAACGTCGACAACCTTGCGGCCGCGACGCTCGGCAAACTTTACATTGCCGTGCACAAGAGCAAATAATGTATCGTCACTGCCCTTGCCTACATTCTTGCCAGGATGAACTTTTGTTCCGCGTTGACGGATGAGAATTGTGCCGGCGTTAACAAGCGTGCTATCGAATACTTTTACACCAAGTCTTTGAGAGTTTGAGTCGCGGCCGTTTCGTGTAGAACCGCCACCTTTGGTTTTTGACATTAGTTACCCTTTCGCAATCGATGTAATTTCAACAAGGCTATAGCGCTGGCGGTGACCGAAGCGTCGACGCTGGTTGGTTCGGCGTTTATACATGAATCCGTCGATCTTTGTTCCAGCAACTTCGCCAAGCACTTTGCCCTTGACCGAAGCCTTGGCAAGTTGAGCAGGGGTTGCGAGCACTGTTTCACCGTCAACGAGCATGACTGGTGTAAATGAAACTTCAACACCGGTCTCAACGCCCAAAAGTTCTACTTGAACTTGTTGACCTTTAGCGACCTTTTCTTGTTTTCCACCTGAGGCAATGATTGCATACATATTGACTTTAGATCCTATCCGCGCCAGTACGCCATCACTCACCGATTCTGTAAAGATGTTCGCCTACTTCGACGAGTTTAATCCCGGGAGGAAAATATTGATCCCACGGCGGATTATTCTCCCACGAGTAAACATATTTGTACAGGTCACCCAGCTCAGTTGGTTCAGGCTTCGGCGCCCCAGGACGCAATGTCAATCCACGTCTTCCCGAAAAATAAAGTGTCGCTGGACTCCAGTCGTCGCCGATCACAATTATCAAGTCACTCTCTTTTGTATTTTCGACGATTACGCGACTAGCAGCAGGAAGTGGCCGTCTGTATAAAAATATGTTCATATAATCTGAGCCCGGCTTCGAGACGTAAGTGGAGAATATTAAGCACCCTGTGAGAAAAATAAGTGAAATTTGGGAGTTTCGTTGCTCGAATACGCTACCCAGAATGTGACCAACGGTTGAAAGACCTAAACAGATTAAGAGAATAGCCGCAGGAAAAACGGCCATCCAATAATAACTATGAACGCTGTACAACCTGATGAAGACGAGGGGACCACTAACCAAAATCACCAACAACGAAATGGTATGCGCTCGCTTTTCTTTATCGATTAGTGCGAAAAAAACTAAAACTACAAAACAAATCGTTCCCCCACCAGTCGTTTGTGTGAACTGCGATATCGCGCTCGAAATTGAAGCAAAGTCCAGTCGATCTCTAATCGTTCCGAAATGCCATAGATTCATTTCGCTGCTTTGAAGCCACTGAGTGTATCTATTCGCACTCTTAACACGATCAGCAAATGACGTCCAAAGAACCCCAGGAATCAGCGAAAAACTCAAAAATGCCGTAATGACGATTCGGCTCTTCGCCTTGATCGTCGTATTTAGAGTCAACAAAACAATTGACCCAAGAACCCAGATTACGGTTGAGTTCAATTTGACCAATGCGCTCGTGGCGATCAAGCAGCAAACGGTCAAAACACCCACCACGTCGGGCTTAACTGACCTCCAGTCACCAACTTTCGAGTAAGCCCAAAACGCTAATGCCACAGCAAAACCATCAATCAAAACTTCTGATCCAACCAGCAATCCGAAAGACGAAAACAGAATAACTGAACTCGCTAATAGACCAAGCAAGTTGCCGTTCTCGCGGCTTGCAATTTTAAAAACAATATACGCAATAATCATGAGACTCAAGGTAGAAACTATTCGACCGGCTTGATCGATACCGAATACTCGGGTACGCGCTAATAGCGCTGCGACAAACTGATACAACGGAAACTCAAATGGCACTTTCCATGGTGGACCAAGTGCGGGCATCTCAGCCAAAAATGGATTCAACGTATTTTCGGTTAAGGACTTAATCCCAAACGCTGTCTGAGTAGTTCGGTGTTCGTAATAACCAGTGAGTGGATCACTAAGACGATTTAAACGAACGCCGAAATTTGTCACCAACAACATTCCCAACCAGAAATACTTTTCGCGACCGAGATTACGTAATGTCTTAAGTAACGTCTCAAGCAACTGCTCAAGCTTCAATTTCATAGAACCGTAAACTAGTGAAGCATTGAGTGGTCGACGATGATTCCGCGGCCTTGGCAGGTCGGGCATGAGTCGACGAAATTGGTCAGCAACCCCTCGCCTATTCGTTTTCGCGTCATTTCAACTAGACCAAGTTCTGAAATATCGAATACCTGGGTGCGGGTTTTGTCGCGCGAAAGAGCATTCTTAAACCGATCTAGTACTTTGCGACGGTTCTCACGGATCTCCATATCAATGAAGTCAATGACGATGATTCCGCCGATGTCACGTAGTCGCAATTGTCGCGCGATTTCGTCAGCCGCTTCAAGATTATTGGTAAACACTGTTTCTTCGAGGTTCGTTTTACCAACATTTTTACCGGTGTTCACGTCAATCACAGTCAACGCTTCAGTGTGCTCAATTACGAGTGAACCCCCCGACGGTAGCCAGACCTTAATATCAAGCGCCTTATGTATCTGCTCGTGAACATGCTGGTTCTCAAACAGCGAAAGCCCCTCTGCCTGAGTGTCGAAGAACTCTACACGATCCAAAAATTCAGGATTAAAATCGCCAATGTATTGTCGCACCTCTTCGTAAAGTTCACGCTCGTCAATGATGATTCCGCGATAGTCACTGCTGAACTCTTCGCGAATAACACGCACTGCAAGTGGTGGCTCTCGATATAGCAAAGTCGGACCACTTGACTTCTTAGATTTCTCTTTGATTTCTTCCC
>CAMAQQ010000150.1 GCA_945860575.1 Ferrithrix thermotolerans DSM 19514 | reverse complement strand
TGTAATACGAGGACTTGCAAGGCTACTGCTCAGTTTCACCAGCCTCAACTACAGGATCATTGCTGGCTCGCACTTCTTCTTCAAGCACGGTAACCCGAATTCCTCCGACGAGGTCGGTAATCAGATTAAAAATAGTCGCGATCAGCACCCATAACCCAGTAAACAAAACGACCATGAATAACCCCAAAACCCAAAGATTTTTGAAAAGAGCTCCGCCGTCAAACGAAAAAGATTCCCAACCGAACGACTCCATAAAGTTTTCAACATTTTCAATCGTGCCGGTTGATTCTGCAACATTCCACAACAACACGAGCGAAATCAAGACCACAAAATATAAGACAAGGTGAAAAACCAGACCTACTTTAAATACCGACCAAGGATCAATATCTCGAATAACCCGCGACACACGCCGCACGCGGGGTCTAGCTTTTGGAGTCACCGTCGATAACTTCACCTTTGCAGTGTAGACAGATGGCCATCGCTACTCGTCACGGCGAAAGCATCACGAGAAATGCCATGAAACTGCACAACGACTTGACAATGGCTAGTTGTTGCAATTACTGAAATTAGTTCAGCGTTATTTTTTCTAACTATTTGCTCAGCGGCATCTTGACCATATATGGCACAGGACAGAGCACCCGCGTCAGCGGCGGCTTGCGCACGTTGCGAGCCAATGATTTTGTTCAACGAGTTGCTCAAGCCCGCGACGGTGAGAAATGTCGCACTTATTGCAACTGCCACAAATAACACGGCCGCACCGTTGTCGTTTTTTTTAAAACTATCTTTAGAAAAAATAATTAAACTTCGTCGGTCGCCAAAATTGGTGCAACTGAAGCCACAACTTGGCCCTCGCCAAGACTCATCACCCGCACACCAGTCGCAGCTCGACCTTGGGTCGAAATGTCTTTAACCGGAGTTCGAATTGTTGTGCCAGCAGAAGACACGGCAACAATCTCATCATCGGCACCAACCATAAATGCCGCTACAACATGACCTTTTTTGCCGGTGAGTTTGATGCCGATCATTCCTAATCCGCCTCTGCCTTTGCGTATGAAATTGTTTAGAGGTGTTCGTTTTCCATAACCAGACTCGGTCATCAAGAGCAAAGAAGCACCTGTTTTGGCGATGTCAATAGACACGACTTCGTCACCTGCGCGCAACCGCATGCCACGCACTCCGGCCGCTGACCGACCCATTGGTCGAACTTGTTTTTCTGAGAATCGAATCGTCAAGCCATCACGGCTGATAATAAATACATCGTGAGTACCGTGCGTTTCAATAACGCGGATCAACTCATCTTTTGGTCGCAACTTGACCGCGATTAGACCGTCTCGACGAGACGAATCGTATTCGTCAAAAGCAGTTTTTTTGACTTGACCTTGCTTTGTAACAAAGAATAAAAACCGCTTGCCCGGAAACTCGCGTGTGTCAATAATCGCTTGAATCGTTTCGCCTGCTTTCAGCGGCAAAAGGTTGACAATCGGAATACCTTTCGCTGTGCGCTCACGCTCAGGGATATCTAGTGATCGAAGTCGAAATACCCGACCACGGTTTGAGAAAAACAACAGATACGCGTGCGTTGTCGTGAAGATCACATTTCGAACAATGTCGGCATCTTTCATCTTCGCGCCACTAACGCCACGACCGCCACGACTTTGTGACCTGAACGAATCTGCTGAAACCGACTTAATGTATTGCGCCTGAGTCATCACAACTACAAGGTCTTTATCGTCAACGAGGTCTTCGATGCTCATCTCACCAACATCGGCGGTGATTTTGCAAACTCGGTCTGTGGCAAATGTTTCACGAACCGCACTGAGTTCTTGTGAAATTACTGCACGCAATTTTTTGTCGTCTGCGAGTATCGCCTTAAGTTCTTTGATGCGTGCTTGAACATCTTTTTGCTCTGTCTCAAGATCAATTCGCGACAAACGTGTAAGTTGTCGCAGTTGCATATCTAAAATATCAATTGCTTGGCGCTCGCTAAACCCAAACTGCTTGCCCATCAACGCTGCTTTAGCCGAGTTGCCGTCTTCGCTTCCACGAATAACTTTGATTACCTCGTCAATTACATTAAGTGCCTTTAGCCGACCTTCGAGAATGTGCCCGCGATCTTGTGCTTTGGCCAGACGATATTTACTACGCCTTGTGATCACATCAATCTGATGACGAACATAACCCTGCAGAGCATCACGAAGATTTATGACCCGCGGCACACCGTCGACAAGTGCAACCATGTTCACCGGGAAACTTGTCTGCAAGGTCGTCAACTTGAACAAGTTGTTCATCACGACATTTGAATTGGCATCGCGCTTGAGAGTGATGATCAAATTTGTTTCGCCACCCGATGAGTTGTCGTTGACATCGGCGATGCCGTCTAGATCGCCACCATCAACTAGTTCTTGAATTCGCGCCGCAATTGCCGAACAACTTGCTTGATATGGCAGTTCAGTCACCACAATTCTCATTTGATTGCGTTGACCCTCTTCGATTGCAACTTTTGCACGCATCTTGATGCTTCCGCGACCAGTTTTATAGGCATCATTGATTCCGGAGCGACCGAGAATTAAACCGCCGGTCGGAAAGTCTGGCCCCTTCACAAATTTCATCAAGTCGGCAACCGACGCATCGGGATGATTTATTAAATGCAGCGTTGCATCAACAACTTCTCCCAGATTGTGCGGTGGAATACTCGTCGCCATACCGACCGCAATGCCTTGCGAACCGTTGACAAGTAAGTTTGGAAACCGCGAAGGTAATACCGACGGCTCTTCGGATGTGCCGTCGTAGTTTGCAATTAAATCAACCGTGTCTTCGTCGATATCGGCGAGCAACTGCATCGCCAGTGGGTGCAGCCGCGACTCGGTATAACGACTCGCAGCGGGCCCGAAGTCTGGTGAACCATAGTTGCCGTGAAAATCAATCAACGGATGTCGCAACGAAAATGGTTGAGCCATACGCACAAGAGCGTCATAGATTGCACCATCACCATGCGGGTGATATCTGGCCATCGTGTCGCCAGTTACGCGAGCACACTTAACGAACGGTCGATCCGGGCGAAAACCTTGTTGATGCATATCCCAAATGATTCGGCGGTGTACGGGCTTTAAGCCGTCACGCACGTCGGGCAAAGCGCGCGACATGATGACCGACATTGCATAGTCAAGAAATGAACGCTCCATCTCGTCTTGCAACTGAACCGGTTGCACGCTCACACCTGGCGCAAGTGGCAATTGCGCAACACCAACATTTTTTGTATTTGAATTTGGCACCGACTTCTTCGCAAGTTTCTTGGCCGGCTTAGCGGCACTTTTATTGGTGCCTTTACTAGTTTTTTTGCTAGTCGAATTTTTCTTAGGTTTGTTTGCTGCCATGGTTTTGTTTTCCTGATTAAAAGTTGGTTGAAAAAGCTGGTTTCATGTGTTGATCAGAAGTCAAGGTTTCTTACATCGCGCGCATTTTTTTGGATAAAGGCTTTGCGGCTTTCAACGTCATCGCCCATTAATACGCTCATCACATTTTCGGCTTCTGCGGCTTCTTCAACATTGACCTGCAGTAAAGTTCTGGTTCCGGCGTCCATTGTTGTGCTGCGAAGTTCTTGCCAGTCCATTTCACCAAGACCTTTGAGGCGTTGAAACTCTTTTTTATGGTTGGGGTTCGCGGTTAAAAACTTTTCTTTTGCCGACTCGTCTTTGAGGTATGTCTTTTCTTTTCCGACTTCGGTTGAAAACAAAGGTGGTTGGGCAATATAAATAAAACCGCTCTCAACCATTGGTCTCATTTGACGATAGAAAAATGTCAAAAGCAGTGTTCGAATATGGCTACCGTCGACATCTGC
>CAMAQQ010000149.1 GCA_945860575.1 Ferrithrix thermotolerans DSM 19514 | reverse complement strand
ACGACTGCAGTTGCTCTTGCCGCGGCTTTGAAAGCCGACGTCTGCGAGATTTATACCGATGTCACCGGAGTTTTTACTGCCGACCCACGACTTGTTTCGCAGGCGCGAAAATTAAAACATCTTGAGTTTGACGAGATGCTCGAGATGGCCGGGGCTGGAAGCAAAGTATTGGCGTTGCGAAGCGTTGAATTTGCTCGCAATCACAATGTACCGATTCATGTGCGCTCAAGTTTCACTTGGGAGCAGGGAACTTGGGTGACGAGCGAAGAACGAAAAGGAGAAAAAAATATGGAAGATCCGATTATCTCTGGTGTCGTGCACGACGCAAGCGATGCAAAAATTACCGTGTTGGGTGTGCCTGACCAGCCTGGTGTTTCGGCGGCATTGTTTGAGCCGTTGGCCAATGCAAATGTCAACGTCGACATGATCGTTCAGAACACATCAACGGCAGGAACGACCGATATTTCTTTTACATTGCCGAAGACAGATGTGAGCATCGCTCAACCGATCGTCGAAAAAATTGCCAAACAAGTTGGCGCGAGTGGCGTGACGCAAGATACCAACATCGCCAAAATTTCGCTCGTCGGCGCGGGCATGAAGTCGAGCCCCGGTATTGCCGCAAAGATGTTTCGAGTTTTGGCTGACAACAAAGTCAATATCGAAATGATTTCGACGAGCACGATTCGCATTTCGGTTGTTGTGGCCGCCCCGATGCTCGAAACAGCCGTGCGCGCACTGCATACGGCGTTCAACCTAGATAGTGGCGAGGAGTATTCGGCACCACTGCCTGAACGCAAGTAGCAAGTAGATTTCTTCAGACATATGCAAACAAAGCGTGCACATCATTTGCCTTGGAGGCGCGCAGGCAACCTTGCGGATAATAATTTAAGCGCAGACGATGTCGTTCGCGAAACGGGTTGGGTATTCAACAATGAAACCGGCAACGACCTGACTCTTGAAGAGTTCGTCAACACTGGCGACAAAGAAGTTCAGCGATACATTCGGTTGCTTGAACTCGGCGACATAAACTTCGAGTCTTCAACTCTGCTCGAGATTGGCAGTGGCATCGGCAGAATGACCTCGGCATTTACGAACCGTTGCGAAAAAGTGATCGCCGCAGATGTTGACTCAGCTTTTCTTGAGCGGTGCCGGCAAACAGTTGCGCGCTTCGGACGAATTGATCGCTTAACCACACTGCATGTCGCCAACGGAAGAACCCTTGTGCAAAACGACGACAGTGTCGATATTGCTTTTTCATACATCACGCTGCAACATTGTCAGCCCCACGATGCTCTTGAACTTGTAAACCAAGCAATTCGTGTCACCCGAAGTGGCGGCACGGTTGTGCTCAATTTTCGTACCTGGGTACTCAGCGATATCTTGCTCGTGCCACTGGGTGTCGCAATGCGCTCGCTTTGGAAAGTTTCATTTGTTGGCCCACGCCTCGCCCGTTGGCGCTGGTCAACAAGATTCGGGTGGCAGGCCAATCGACTTAAACCAGACACGGTGCTGACAAAAGTTGCACCACAACTCGGCAATATAAGAATATTTCATTCAAAAAAGCGAACTCTTAAAGTCTTGACGACTGGCAAAAATGGCGTAAGGGTGATCCCGACAAATCGAATTAATCCAAGTCACTGGTGGTTGGTCGCTCAAGTATCCTAAGTGCGTGGCAAAAAAATTATCTCTCGGCATAGTCGGCGCAACAGGCATGGTCGGCAGTGTGATGCAGTCACTGCTTGTCGAACGAAAATTTCCTGCTTCAACGGTTAGATTTTTCGCGTCCGCAAGATCTGCTGGAAGCGTCATCGAATGGAACGGTCAAAAAATCACTGTTGAAGACGCTTCAACTGCCGACACTAGCGATTTAGATATTGCGATTTTCTCGGCTGGCGCAACAACTTCGCGGGCAATCGCTGAAATTTATGCCAAGCGCGGCGCAATGGTGATCGATAATTCATCTGCGTGGCGAATGAACCCTGATGTTCCACTGATTGTTTCAGAAGTGAACCCTGAAGACATCGCCCAGGCAAAACTCGGAATAATTGCTAATCCAAATTGCACGACAATGGCTGCGATGCCGGCGCTCAAGCCACTTCACGATGCTGCTGGACTCGTGCGAATGGTTGCAAGCACATACCAGGCAGTTAGTGGAGGGGGTGTTTCTGGTGTCAGTGAATTGCATGAGCAAATCAAACTCGGTGCGCCAAATGCAAACGACCTGACCTATAACGGAGATGCAATTGCGTATCCACCTGCCGTTAAATTTCCGAAAACGATTTCAAACAATGTGATTCCGTTTGCGGGCACTTTGGTCGATGACGGCATGTTAGAAACCGACGAAGAGAAAAAACTGCGCAACGAGAGTCGCAAAATTTTGCATATTCCAAATCTGCGTGTCTCAGGCACTTGTGTGCGCGTTCCAGTTTTTACCGGTCACTCACTTTCACTGACCCTTGAATTTGATCGCGCGATCACTCCTGCTGAGGCAACAAAGATTTTGGCGAATGCGCCGGGTGTGAGTTTGATGGATGTACCAACACCCTTGGATGCAGCGGGTAAGAACCCAAGTTTCGTCGGGCGTATCCGACAAGATCATTCGATCGAAGGCAACAAGGGCTTGGTGTTATTTGTTTCTAACGACAATCTTCGCAAAGGCGCCGCGCTTAATGCTTTGCAAATTGCCGAAGTAATCGTCAGCAATAACAAATAAAAAATTTGTTAGTTAATTTTCGCCTGGCAGTCCTTCGTGCCAGACGTCGCCCGAAGTAATTGCATTTGCCGCACGACGCAAACGCAACGAGTCAAGCGGTTTGATTAACCAGCCTTGCGCGCCACTTCGCCGAGCCATGTGCACATCGGCAAGACGATCAAGCAACATTAAAACCGGCACATTTGGCGCTCGCCCATCACTGTGGTCTAAACGCAGATCCATCGTCACTGCCATCGCGCCCATCGAACCACTCTGCAAATCAAGAACTGCTAGATCTGGTGTGCGTTGCTTTATGGCTTGTGGCACATCACGACCGTCACTGCACACAACAAATGAAGTTTCAGGTGTGCCAAGTGCCGAATGAACTTCGTCAAGAACCCACTGAGCATCGGTGGCAAGCAAAATGTGCACGCACAAATGTTAGCGTAAGTTTCTCAACACACGACTCGGAGAGTGAATTGCGCACACAAGTCAGCCAGAAACGAACATACGTCACGGTGCTGATGCTTGTTTTGATGACGCTGATGATGTTTATCTCTAAAAGTTCTGCGCGGGCGCAAGATGGGGCGATAGATCTGGCACCTGTAGATGTAGTTGAAGTAAACGGATTAATCGATGAAATCGTGGCTCATGACATCGAGCAAGCAATTGATCGTGCTGAAAATTCTGACTCGCAAGCAATCATCTTGCAAGTCAACTCTCATGGCGGCGTTATCTCTACGGTTCGAATGACACAGTTGTTTGAAAGAATAATTAATTCAAAGCTTCCGATCGGTGTTTGGGTGGGGCCAACGACGGCCCGCGCATACGGTAGCGCCGCACAGTTGTTGGCTGTCGCCGATGTTTCGGCGATGGCCGATGGCACGCGAATCGGCAAGACCGGAAAGTTACTTAGGACTAGTGCTGGCGAAATTACTTTTGGCGATGCCTCGGCGAAGTTATTAACTTCTACTTTGAATTCTCAAGAGGCGAAAAAACTGGGTGCATTAAAACTTACGACAGCCGACAAGGGCGTGCCCGTGTTACGAAATATGTTGCTGGCACTTGACGGATTGACAATCAAAGGTAAAACACTGGACACGGTTGTTGACGCCAAAGACGAAAATGGTCAGTTGGTGCGCGATGCGGCGACGAC
>CAMAQQ010000148.1 GCA_945860575.1 Ferrithrix thermotolerans DSM 19514 | reverse complement strand
CAGCGCGAGTTAACTGCCCGCAAGTTGTGGATTGCATTTGCCGCTCAAGCGACGGGCTCGGTCACAGTCGATGACGGTGCGCGTGATGCCCTCGCTCGCAAAACAGTTTCGCTTTTGCACGCCGGCGTGACTGCAGTGACGGGTGATTTCGCTGTTGGCGACACGATTGAAGTTAAAGACGAGCGAGGTGTCGTTATCGCTCGTGGCATGTCAGGTGTAACAGCAATTCAGGCTAGTGCAAGTGCCGGTCTGCACAGTCGCGACTTGGTTGATGGTGTGTCCCAAGAAGTTATCCACCGCGACGACCTTGTGATCTTGATCAGCTAGATAAAAAGTGAAAAACGTTTATTAGCGACTGAACAATTTGTGAACTTCGCGGACGCGAAATAGATAGAGCAACGCAACATAGATGATTCCGCCGATCAACAATCCACTAAAGACTTGAGTCGTCGCATTGAGACCTACCGCTGAAACGTGATTCGTAAACTGCAGTAAACCTAGTCTCATGCAAATAGCCATTACACATGCACTGATTAAAATTGGAATCAAACTCAACAACAATTCAGATGCACTAAAACCATGCGATTTTCGTTGCATCATCCACAGTGCGATAAATGCAGAAGTTAAATACGCCAGAGAAAAAGCGAGACCCAGACCCAAGACGTCAAACCGGTCGACCAACAATATTGCAAACACAATATTCAAAAAATTCTCAAACAGGTTGATCCAAAATGGGGTTCGAGTGTCGTTATTTGCATAGAAGCCTCGCAACACAAAAAGATAAATTGAGAAACCCGCCAGACCAACTGCTAATCCAGATAATGCGCGCGCTGTGTTTTGTGTTGCCGAAGAATCAAAATTGCCATGTTGTAGCAACATTGCAACTAAAGGTCGTGCCAGCACGAACATGCCTAATGCAGCCGGAATAGTCACGAGCGCAGTCAGTCGTATACCTGAGACAAATTTTTCGTGAAATTTGGCAATGTCGAGATTTGCTGCGGCTCGGGCAAGGTCAGGCACAAATGTTGTGGCGATTGAAACGGCCAGCAGACCGTGGGGTAGTGAGAAAAATGTATAGGCCTTTGAATATGCGTCGACGTTTCCGCTGCCAGGGCTGGCAAGATTTTTTATTACGACCAGCGAAATTTGATTGGCGACAACATAGCCCGCGGCCCAACCTGAAAGTCTTATCAACTTTTTTACCGCCGGATGCTTTAAATCAAAGTTCCAAATGAGTTTTGTTCCACTGCGCGAAAGTGCGACGACCATGAATATTGTCATGGCGATTATTCCGGAAGTTGAACCGAGACCTAATAGCAACTGCAATGAATTATTCGTTGCCACTTCTCCGATGGTTGGCGGTTTCATTGAGGTCACTTGCGGGATCGCCAGCAGTGCAAAAATAGTCACGATGTTGGCGACAACCGGTGTCCATGCGGCAGCGAAAAACCGTCGTTTTGAATTTAGAATTGCGCTGGCGATTGCCGTTAATCCATAGAAAAAAATTTGTACTACGAATAGTCGAGTCAAATTTGTACCCGTAGCCCTGAACAATTCAACATCAATATCGCTGGCAGGACTCAGCGAAAAGACGCGAAAGATTATCGGGGATGCAAACATCGCCAGCGTTGTGATTGCGGCTAGAACCACAACTGCAACACTAGAAATTGCACTTACGGCATCGTCGTCGCCGTCTTGGATATAACGAGTAAATAGCGGCACCAGCGACGCCGCCAAAATTCCCCCAAGTAGAAGTTCGTAGACGACATTGGGGGCATTGTTCGCCGCATCGTATGCATCCGCTAGTGCAGTTTGCCCAATCATCGCGCCGAAAATAATTATGCGAATCAGGCCAGTCACGCGACTAAGCGCTGTGCCGCAAGCCACGATCAGGTTCGCACGCCAAAGTGTTTGACTGCCTTGGGGCGTTGCCATTGTGATTAATCGTATTGCGATTTCTGGCTCGGTTGCGCTTCGTTGTGGCGAGCGCGAACCGCTAGGGTTGTGCGGGTGAAACCACGATTTAATGATGTTGCTACGGTGCGTAGCGGGCTCAAGAAGGTCAATTACCTCGCAGATGATGGAATCGCTGGAGTTGTGTTTCTGGCAGATCGTTTGGGCAAACCAGTTTTGATCGAAGGTCCAGCCGGAACAGGCAAGACGCAACTAGCAAAAAGCGTCGCCGAACTCACTGGTGCCAGGTTGATTCGCCTGCAATGTTACGAAGGTCTTGACGAGTCAAAGGCACTCTACGAATGGAACTATAAAAAGCAATTACTTCGCATTCAAGCTGATAAAAATAGCGACTCTTGGAGTGAAATTCACGATGACATTTTCAGTAGCGAGTTTTTATTGGCTCGACCGTTACTTGAGGCGATTACCAGTGAAGAGCCAGTGGTCTTGCTGATTGACGAAGTTGATCGAGTTGAACTTGAGACGGAAGCGTTGTTGCTTGAAATCCTCTCTGAGTACCAAGTTTCGATTCCCGAGTTAGGCACAATCACCGCCAAGCAGATTCCTCTCGTCTTTTTGACATCAAATAACACTCGTGAGTTGTCAGAAGCACTCAAGCGTCGCTGTTTGTATTTGCATGTCGATTATCCCGATCTTGAGCGCGAAAAAGAAATTGTGTTGAACAAGGTTCCAGATATCAGTGAAAACTTGGCCGATCAAATTGCGCGCATTGTTCGCAGTATCCGTCAACTTGATTTGAAGAAGGCACCTTCTGTCAGTGAGACACTCGATTGGGCTAGAACCTTGATGTTGTTGGGCATAGAGACGATCGATGCTCAAGAGGCAAAAGAGACACTGCATATTCTTCTTAAATATCAGACAGACATAGCAAAAGCAGCCAAAGAACTCTCCGTTACAAAGTGAGCGTGCACAATGCCCGTGCTTGACCTGATGTCGGGTTTTATCGTTGAGTTGCGGAACGCTGGGTTGCCCGTGAGTTTGACCGAGAACTTGGATGCAATGGAAGCGGTCAAGGTCATCCCGATAGAAGATCGGGATGCTTTCAAATATGCGCTCGGTGCAACTTTGGTAAAAAACAACGCCCACTGGCGAGTCTTCGAAACTATTTTTGAGGTTTATTTCTCGCTACGCGGGCCAGAATACGCAATCACTCAAGACGGTCAACCAGATGATTTCTGGCGTGAGATGCAAGAGCAAATGGATCAGGTCAAAGGTCAGGGCGAAGGCAAAGGGTCTGGCGGCGGAATGGATTCGCTGACACCAGAAGAAATTAATGCGATGCTGATGCGCGCTTTGATGAGTGGAGATCAAGCGATGATGCGTGCTCTCGCCAAGCAATCCGTGCAGCGATTCGCCGGCATGGAGCCAGGTCGGCCAGTCGGCGGCACCTATTATTTGTATCGCACGCTGCGCAATTTAGATCTTGACAACATGCTGCAAAAGTTGATGGAAGCAAACCGTGAGTCAAGTCAGCAAGACCTCACATCGCTCGAAGAACGACTCGAAAAAGACGAATTTGAAAGTCGAATTGAGCAATTTAAGCAAGAAGTTGAGTCAGAAATTCGGCGCAGACTTGTTGCCGACCGGGGCGCCGAAGCAATGGCTAAGACCTTGCGCAAACCACTGCCCGAAGATGTCGAGTTTATGCACGCAAGTCGCGACGAGATGCAGAGCCTAAAAAAAGCGCTGTATCCGCTGACTCGTAAACTTGCGGCGCGACTCGCACGCAAACGCCGACACGGTCGCAAGGGGCCTTTAGATTTTCGCAACACTGTGCGTCACTCACTCAGTTATGGAGGCGTACCTGCTGACCCGAAGTTTCGCTATCCACGCCCCGCCAAACCCGAACTAATGGTGGTTGCCGATATTTCAGGCAGCGTGGCGGCGTTTGCAAGATTCAC
>CAMAQQ010000147.1 GCA_945860575.1 Ferrithrix thermotolerans DSM 19514 | reverse complement strand
AGTCCCATAATAAATAACCCGCCGAAACCATATAACAGATACACGCGACTTTTGAGTTGAGCACGATACGAGTAGATAATTGCGATTGCGATGATCGCCACAAAACCGTAGAACGCGTGAAACGCTGGATATTCAATTTTGTCGCGATTAACAACTGCAACGCCAAGTGCCACCTGAACAAAAACAGTGAACTGCACAAGCCCTATGAACCACCACAAAGCACGACTGCGCAACCCAACATTTTTATGCGCCACGAGCGCCCAAACCCCAGCAATTGCGTTACCAATAATCACAATCCACGCCGACGAAGTGTGTAGTTCGAGCAATGTATTCGCAAGCATAAATTTTTCTAAATTAGAGGTTCATTAAATCTTGGGCGATTTCTCGAATCATTGATTCTTGCCCTGCCACTAATCGGCGTTTGCCCAATTCTTGCCAGAGATCTTCCTGGCTCACACCAAATTCTGCAGCAAGTTGTCTCACTTGCGGTGCAAATCCACTGAATACACCAGCATCGCCACTTTGAATACTTGAACTAGTCGTACGTGGTAAATATTCTGGACATTTTGTTTCAACTAGGTGGCTCATTTCTAGAAATTTATCTAGAGAAGGGGCATTACTTTCCATCCGTCGATAATTGACGATGATGCTTTCTAGCGGAGCATTACCGGCGCCGGCACCAAGACCCATTGATGAACCATCAATGATCGTCGCGTCGTTCTCGATTGCTGAAATTGCATTTGACACGCCAACGCCAAGATTATTGTGAGCATGAAAACCAACTGGCACTCCAATTTCTTGCTTCAGCGCGTTGACCCGAAGCGCCACATCTTTTGGCACATAATTTCCCGCAGAATCCATCAACACGACCGCTGATGCTCCATACCCTGCCATCAACTTTGCCTGCGACACGAGGCCTTTCAGATCAATCGCATGGCTCATCATTAACACTCCATGAACCGTTTGATTTTGTCCCGATAGATATTCAACATGTTTCTGCGCCGTGGTCACTTCAGTTACATGAGTGCCAATCCGAAAAATATCCACGCCTGCCTTAATCGCCGGAATAATGTCTCGCTTGATTGTTGCGAAGCCAGGAATTGCATGAATTGCAAGTTTGACTTTTTTGAGATTTTCGCGCGCTGCACTCAATAATGAATTGTCGTCAGATTTTGCTTTGCCGACCAGAAACGACGAAGCACCAATGCCGTTTCCATGACCGACTTCAACTGCCCAAACTCCGGACTGTTCTGCAATCCGGCAATATTCGCTCACAAACTCTGGTGTAAGCGAGTGCCGCATCGCATGATTGCCATCACGAAGTGTTACATCATAAAAAGAAATCATGTGGTTATTCTCTCACGATTAAAGCGACTTAGGTGCACGTGCTGTGTGGCAGTTTCAACAGCAGCGGCGTTGATTATGTCCAGATTTCCGGAATATTCAGGCAGGTAATACCCCGAACCCAAAACTTTTACAGTTGCTGAAATTTGTCCACTGCCAGCCACATGCGGCTCGACCACCAGATCGTAGCCAGGAACATAACTTTTGACTTTTGCGACCAATTCACGAGACTCTTGCAAAATCTGCACAAGATCAAAGTTCGCCGCTCGTACATGCACTGTGGTACGCATCATCACTGGTGGCTCTGCAGGGTTCAACACGAGTATTGACTTAACTGCCGAGCATCCAGTGAGCAATGTCGCCATATTTTCTGTTGAGTCAATGTATTCATCAATATTGTTGCGAGTAGCTGGACCAGCCGACAACGAGGCAATACTTGATGAGATTTCAACTTCTTCTACCGACTTGGCATGTTTAGTGATCGCATAAATTAATGCGGCAGAAGATTGCCCTCCACATGTGACCATCGAATAATTCGCCACGAAGTCTGTTGAGATTTTCATTGATGGAGATTTATCGATCAACACTGGCACTAACGGCTTGCCAATTCGGGATGGGGTCAGATCAATTATCCATTTCTTATGCTTCTGCACAGTAGCCCAGTGTTCGGCGTGCGCAGATGCGGATGTTGCGTCAAAGACTCCGTCTAGTTGAACCCAAAGTGGCTCAAGAGATTCAATCCCAGAATCCAGCAAATTAGGCACTCGACCTTGCATCCGCGCAAGCCCAGAACTAGTTGATCGACGACCAACAAATGCCACCACTTCAAATTTAGGGTCTTTCAACAATCGTTCGCAAAGATCGGTACCAATATTTCCGGTTCCGATAACTGCAACTTTAATTTTGTCGTTGCTCATAGGGCAAACCTCTCGACTTATATGAATTTGCGTGTGGCTGATACCCCAGTAAATCTCTGAGCGATTCTATAGAAATCATTGGATCAAGATCTTCAAGTGGTGGCGAGACAAGCGTTCCATCAGCAAGTTTGCTGGTCGCAAGTCTGGGCAAATATTTTTGATCCGGTGACATCTTGATTTCAATCAGAACTGGTTCTGACGATTCAAGCGCTGGTCGTAACACTGAGTCGAAACTATTTGTACTGTCAATCAAACAGTATTGAAAGCCAAAAGTTTTAGCTAGATCAGAGAACAATGGAAAACTGATTCCAGAATTTATATCCGAACCAGAAACCCTAGCCTCAAACAAATTCTGCTGAGAAATTTTGATCATTGTGTATCCGTCATTATTGAAGATAAATAATTTCATCGGAATCTTGTGGTGCTTGACCAGTTGAAGTTCTTGCAAATTAAACATGATTGCGCCATCGGTATTTAAACAAACCAACTGGCGGCCTGCGTCAGCAAAGTGAGCGCCGATCGCGCCTGGCAAACCAAACCCCATCTCTCCGAGACCTTGTGATGTAAAGATACGTTGTGTTCCTTTGGCGGCAAGTGCATAATGTCCGGTCAACAGGCCGGCGCCAACATCAGTTACAACAATCGAGTCGTCGTTCATCGCAGAATTCAAAAAGTTGATGACATCAAAAGAATGCACTTCGTGCGCCGAATTGACTGCCACACCAATTTGCTCCGACCGCGGAAGTTTTTGCCAAATGTCTTTTGCATTGGCAACCCAACTAGACAACGAATCGCTTAGCGAGAGCTCTGAGAGATCTTTTAACACATGCCCGAGAAACGAGTCAGACGACTGACAAATTGAATTCCATTGGTTCTTGGCGAATTTTGAAAGTTCTACCGGATCTATGTCTACTATCCACCGGTCGGCCATTCTCGCAAAATCATCTCTGTCGTATCCAATTTGCGGAATCGCCAGTCTTGTGCCGACGCAGAGTATGAAATCACTTTTCTGCAAAATAATATTTGCTGCTCTGTCGCCATAGATACCGATTCGACCCATATTTAATGGATGCGAATTTTCGAATAGATCCAAAGCCGACCAAGAGAGACAAAACGGAATTTGATATTTTTCAACCAGTTCCCGAGCCTTGAGCAATGCGCTCTCGCCACGAATTCCATTACCGAAATAGAGCAAGGGACGGTTGGCTTTGCTTAATCGCTTGGAGCATTCAGTCATCAACTTAGTATTGGAGGCCGTTTGGCTTATATCTTTAACCTTTTTTTCAGTCGCGGAAATTACGATCTGCTCGGACGACGAAGTCATCTTGCGTTGTAAGTCCATCGGAAAGTCAACAAGGACTGGACCCATTCGATCGGTTGATGCGGTCACCCAAGCTTGGTTAAATTTTGCAGTGATCTCGGTTGAGGACAAGATTCTCGACGCAGATTTTGTTATCGGCTCAGCAACTGACTTTGAATCGAAACCTTGCACACCGTAAGCACGAAAATCTTGCATATTCTCACAATGAAATGAACTCTCGTTGCCGGACAAAATTAATACGGGAATCGAATCAAGGTATGCACTCAAGATTCCAGACAATGAATTGATTGTGCC
>CAMAQQ010000146.1 GCA_945860575.1 Ferrithrix thermotolerans DSM 19514 | reverse complement strand
CTAGAACGCTCTTTTTCATCACTTCCTCACACTACTCAGCACCAGCTTCTCTGGAATTCCTCTACCGCTAGCTCACCAGACAAAGCACGGGTGTAGCGGGCCACCATTGCCCCGCTAGACCAGCCAGCTGCAGCCCTCACAGATGTCTCTGAAACACCGCTCCTGAGTGCTTGTACTGCCCAGCCACGGCGCCAAGCATGCGCTGAAGGCGCACCAAGACGTTGCAACAACAAACGCACAGCATTAGGCGTCATCCCAAACAATGAACCCTGTGTACGTTTACCTAAAAGTTTTCTTACTGCGTGTCGAGCCGCTGGTGACAGCGGTGCGACACGCGGACGACCAGTTTTAGATGTGCGAACAATTAAAAAACCTTCAGCGAAGTTCACATCTTCAGCATTAAGTTTCGTCAGTTCACTTCGACGCAAACCACAAGACCATAAAACTTCAATCACTGCACGGTCACGCAAAGACGAAACCTTTCTGAGAGTTTCTAGATAGTCGCTCTCAATTGCTGTGTCCTGTGGATGCTCAGCTTCACGTGCAAGATGAACCTGCTTCCACCACGAAAAGACTTCATAGCCGTTTGTGTCCGCCCAAGCACCAAACGCTCTCACCGATTGCCCACGCTTTCTGCGAACAGAAACCGAATTGGATTTAGAAATCCACTCTTTCACCGACACGAGGTCCGGGTCACAATCAAACTCGGCGAGACTTAATAGAAACTTTGCATAACTGACTGCTGTTTGTGGGGCTTTGCCACTCAAACGCCAATCCAAAACAAACTCACTAACAAGTGCATTAAACATTGCTTCTCCTTCGACAAGGAGAGGCTCACGAAAAGCAAAACAGCATCAGTAGTGAGAGTGCCACCGCTGTGTGCGTCAAGTCCGATATGGACTAAACAAACATTTGTGGAGCTAAGGGGATTCGAACCCCTGGCCTCTTCCATGCCATGGAAGCGCTCTACCAACTGAGCTATAGCCCCAAACGACTTCTTTACGCTACCCGATCACCGACTTTGAGAGCACTCTCGCGCAGTAGTCTGTCTCATAATGTCTGAGCAAAACTCAAAAGACAATCTTGATCTTGCAAAAGTTTATAAGTTCAGATTTGCGTGGCTAGCCCAAGAAAAGAAAGCCATAACTTGGACGATAATCACGAAGTGGATTGAACGCCAACTCGGAAACCCGAAGTGTGTGCTTGACCCGGCCGCTGGGCTCGGCGAATTCATCGTCGGTTCATCTGCCCCTGAGCGCTGGGCGTGCGATTTACTGGATCAACGAAAGACATGGCCGACTGGCATCACGACTCGATTCGGAAACATCGCCGTCGTCGACCTACCAAACGAACACTTCGACCTGATTTTTGTGTCAAATTTTCTAGAGCATCTTCCGACACCCGATGATGTTTACCGCTACTTGATGCAATTGCGAAAGGCACTCAAGCCCGCTGGCAAACTCGCAATTATGGGCCCGAACTTTCGTTTCTGCGCCAACGAATATTACGACTTTGCCGACCATCTGCTGCCGCTAAGTGACCGCACCGTTGAAGAACATCTGGCTGCTGTTGACATGAAGTGCGAGCGAATTATCCCGAGGTTTTTGCCCCTGGCTTTTCGTTCACAACGGCTTTCGCATCCACTATTGGTGAAACTTTATTTGGTGGTGCCTTTTTTCTGGCGATTTTATGGCAAACAATTTTTTATTGTCGCCACTCGAACGAACAGCTGACTAATTTACTAACTGACTAGGCGCCAACTCACAGCGGGAACGTCGCGATAGAGGCGCTCAATCTCATAGAACCTTCGAGTTTCATCGTCAAAAATATGGATCACAACGCTGCCATAGTCAATTAAAATCCACTGCTGTTCTGTGACGCCTTCGCTTGAAAGTGGAGAGCGCCCGGTTTGTGTGCGCACCGCATCGGTGATTGCGTCGCTGATCGTGCGCACCTGACGCTTATTGCCGGCACTCGCGACTACGAACAAGTCAGTGATCGCTAAAATTTCACCCACATCTAAAACCGTCACATCGGTTGCTTGTTTTTCGTCAGCGGCCTGCGCGGCAATTTTTGCAATACGCAAGGCGTCCGATTGTGGAGTGTAAGTGCTCATTCGTCTAAGGGCACAACAGTAGTGGCAGGAAGATCTGGATTGTCTTTCGAAAACGCAACAAACGACTTGCCTAAAACAATCTGCAGATCAATGCCTTGCGCACGTTCGCGGGTTTGAGAAGTCTCAAAGTCGCCAATGAAATCCTTTAACCCAATATCGGCCAAAATATTCGAGTCAACATACCGAAGTTCGGTTGTTTCTTGAGGTGGGCCAGGCACTTCGCGTACGAGCGCCACATCAAAACCGATCGCCACGAGACGACGAACGACCTCACGACTCACCGCGGGATCATTGAACGGACTATCAATCTGAACAGCGAGAGCGCCGGCTAGACCCGAGCCAGTAACAGAAGTTGGCGCGACACTCGACATAATCATCGTAACTTCTGATGGATCAAGACTGAACATATCAAGACCATTCGGATTATCGACGCCCATTGGAACAGCCGTTGCAGCGAACTGCCAAAATTGAATTGGGCCGTTGAATAATCGGTTCATAAAACTCGCAAAATCTAGAGGTGTTTCAAGTGGGTCAGTCTGCAAACTTTGAAGTCTGAGCCCGAGACCAATCGTGTTAGCGATTGCTGTCCACGCAGATTTATGGTGATTAAATCTTGCCGACTCACTTTGATCAATTTCGCGCGCAAGCAGAATACTGACCAGAGAAAATGTATCGATCGTTGCTTTGCCAACTTTTGCAACCGTCAAAGTTGCACCGTCAGGGGTTGTATTGCGCACATCAGAATCAAGAAGAATTTCAACCGGGCCAACTGGGCCAAGCAACCTCAATAAGTCATCGCGATTCAAAATACCAACTGCAGAGATTGTGACATTAAGCAACCCCTCGACATCGGCGACAAATGCAGATGGATCTCCATCGACATAACTATCGAAAATTCTTCTTGGTGCTTCGCCTTGCGCAACTTCTGCTTGAGTTTTTGCTGGGATTGAAATAACCGTTCCGCCTAAACTGCCGCCAGCCAGGGCAATTACATTTATCGTGGTGATCTCATTTGAGTCGTTGACAGTTGCCAAAAGCGCAACTGGCGTGTCAAGTATTTTTAAAACCTTGATGTCGTTGACGTTGGTGCCACCGTTCGAATTGAGCACCGAGTTGTATCCGATTACGAGACCAGCGGGCAACATCAATGCAGATGCAACGCCACAACACAATGCGACGAGCAGCCGCTGCTTTTGTCTTTGCCGAATCGCCGTCATAATTTTTCAGCGCTGTAATTCTTAGTGCCAGGTTTTTGAGCGCTGTATTTTTCAGCGCCGTATAAACCACGTTCGGCGATGACTTTTAATACTTCATTAGAAACCAAATAATCAAGCGGCCGACCGTCAACGAATCGTTCGCGCAAGTCGGTTGAACTTACTTCAAGCCTCGGAGCTTCAACACGGTTCCATTTGAACTCACTTGGCGGCATCAACGGTGAACCTGGTCGGTCAACCACCACCAAAATTGAGAGTTTGGCGATTTCACTCGCCCGTTGCCATGATCCAAACTTGGCGGCGGCATCATCGCCAACGATCGTGAAAAGTTCAGCACCTTTGTAACGCTGGCTCAAGGCGATTAACGTGTCAGCGGTAAAACTTGGGCCACCTCGTGTAATCTCGTCATCGCCCGCGACAAGCCCATCAACACCTTTGATCGCCGCCTCAACCATTGCCAGTCGGTCGACAGCACTGGCGACTTCGCGAGTGCCATGTTTTTGCCAAGGATCATTGGCCACCATCAGCACCACAATGTCAAGTTTCAGCACATGACGCA
>CAMAQQ010000145.1 GCA_945860575.1 Ferrithrix thermotolerans DSM 19514 | reverse complement strand
CGTAACTTCACCAATAATTCGCACACCCAAACCCGGCCCCGGAATGGCTGTCGCCAAATAATTTCATCTGGCAAACCCAATTGCGCACCCAGTGCTCGCACCTCATCTTTAAACAAAGCCCGCAACGGCTCAACAAGTTTGAGCGTCATATCTTCGGGCAGACCACCAACATTATGATGACTTTTGATCACGCTCGCCGTGCCATCTTGACCACCACTCTCAATCACATCTGGATACAACGTGCCCTGCACTAAAAATTTCGCGTCTGTCAAACCGCCGGTGTTCTCTTCAAAAATGCGCACGAACAACTCGCCAATTATCTTGCGCTTCGTCTCGGGTTCTGTGACACCGACAAGACGCTCAAAAAAGCGCGCGCCGGCGTCAACATGAATTAGTTCGATGCCCATCACGCGATGAAAAGTTTCAACGATCTGCGCGCTTTCGTTTTTGCGCATCAAACCCGTGTCTACATATACACAAGTCAGTTGCGAAGAGATCGCACGATGCACTAGCGCCGCCGCAACAGCAGAATCAACACCGCCCGACAAGCCACAAACAACACGCTCACTGCCAACCTTTTCGCGAATCGCCTTAATTTGCGTATCGATTATCGAATCCATTGTCCACGATGGTTTGCAACCGGCAAGTTGATAAATAAATTGCTCAAGAATTTCTATGCCCTGTTGCGTGTGCATCACTTCTGGATGAAACTGCACACCCCAAATCTTTCGCGCTGCGCATTCAATGACGGCCATTGGTGCATCTGGTGTTGAAGCGGTCGCCACAAAGCCATTAGGTACCCGCGTGACGGCATCAAAGTGGCTCATCCACACGCTGAGATCGCGCGACTGATCAACAATTGAATCAACCAACAGCGTCGACTTTGCGCCAGCAATGCGCCGCATGATCGCTCGGCCGTATTCGCCTTTGCCGCCACGGGCGACTTCGCCGCCGAGTTGTTGGGCGATCAACTGAACGCCATAGCAAATACCAAAAATTGGCACGCCAAGTTCGTAAATTTTGGCATCAAGTTTCGGCGCCCCATCGACATGCACACTTTTTGGCCCTCCCGACAAGATGATTGCCGAAGGTTTGTGCGCTTTCACTTCCGCTGCGCTGATTGTGTGCGAAACAATCTCTGAATAAACCTTGGCTTCACGAACGCGACGAGCGATCAATTGTGCATATTGCGCCCCAAAATCAACGACCAGCACTACTTGTGCCACTTGTGTTGATTGTGAATTTTTACTGATCATGACGACGCCCAACAATAGTTGATATGTGCCGAAACCTCACCCCGAGATGGCACGATATACGGGTGAAACGCATCGCCTTGCTAACCGTTTTGGTCGCAACTCTCGTAACTTTTCAGACGCCTCTCACCACGAACGCAACCAGCCCCGACGCAAGCGCTTTTGCCAAACCAACGACCAGTCCAGACACGAGCACGCCCGCTGTATATGACCTCGAGAACGAACCATCGCAGTGCATTGGTCTGCTTCCAAAACCAGGTTGCGGCAAAGAGCCGCAAGATGCTGGCGAGCGCGGTGGCGCTTTGCAATACGCGACCTTCGGTTTGATGATCGCTGGTCTTGGTGTGATCGGTGCTGGCATGGTGCGTGGAATCAGAACAAAGAAACCAAGAATATGAAAACCAAATTTCGACACGCGCTGATTGCAAGACCACGATTTTTCGGTGTGATATTTGTAATGCTGGCTGGTGCTGGCTACGGCACCGGCCCGTGGTTCGCCCAAAATCTAGAACGCAACGGCGCAAACCCCATGGGTTTTCTCACTGCACGTTTTGTAATTTCTGCTGCACTGCTTATTGCGTTTCGTCTCGCACGCATGGGAATCAAAAATCTGCCCAACACGAAAGATGCGCTGAAAATTTTCTTCCTCGGCGCATTCGGATTTTTTGTTTCGCCGTTGCTCTACTTCATCGCCCTGCAAGATCTCGACTCAGGTCTCGTTGTTGTGATTTTTTATATTTACCCTGCACTCGCCGTGCTTCTTTCGTGGATGATCTACAAGCACCAACCAAACCTCATAATTACAATTTGCCTTTTCACAACGCTGACAGGCGTGTGGCTAACCGCGGGCCAAGTCGGTGACGGCAACACCGCGGGAATCATGATCACATTTTTCTCGGCAATCAGTCACGCCATTTATGTCGTCGCGGCAGGCAGTATCTCGAAAAAATCCGATCCGCTAACAATGCTGACCATTGCTCTTACCGGTGCAGCCGCGGCATTCGTCGCAGTGTGGTTGCTTGGCCCAAGTTCGCTTGATCCAGAATTTCCGATCAATCAACAAGGCTGGCTTCTGGTTCTAGCGATGGCGTTCTTGATCACGATCGTTGCAACCGCATTATTTTTTGCCGGTATCAAACGCATCGGCCCTGGTGTCACATCGATGGTCGAAACATTTGAAGCGGTCGTGACTATTTCTATTGGTGTGTTGTTCATGAGCGAAGTTGTGACTGCAATTCAGATTCTGGGCACCGTCACCGTGCTCGGATCAATCGTCGCTATCGGGCTCGCCGAGTCGCGCGCCGAAACCCACAATGATTCACAATCGGATAAACACCCAGGTGTGCATAGTGGAACTGTGCTCGACCTGCCAATATCCTAGAATTACAAGTTAAGAATACGAATACAACTAAATAGAACTTCTTGCAGGGTTGGGTGAAATTCCCTATCGGCGGTTAAAGCCCGCGACTCTCACGAGCAATCGTGTGACTGATCTGGTGTGACTCCAGGGCCGACGGTAAAGTCCGGATGGAAGCAAGAAGCGGTTATACGCGCACGCTTCGCGTTGTGCGTCGAGCCGTTGGCTAACCCTGCACGTCGTTCGTGAGACGAAAGCGATGCAGGTGAACGATCAACACGCGATGCAAATTGCGATCAATGCAGCAAATCGCGCACGCCTAATTTCGCGCCCGAACCCGTGGGTCGGCGCAGTTGTCGTGACAGAGTCTGGCGAAATTTTTGAAGGATCAACCAGCCGCGTGGGCGGCCCACACGCAGAAATTTTGGCGATTCACGCCGCAGGCAACTTGACGCGTGGCGCGACTATATATACGACACTCGAACCGTGCAATCACACTGGTCGCACTGGTCCGTGCACTCAAGCAATAATCGAAGCCGGCATCGCACGAGCTGTCGTCGGCATAACAGACCCCGACGAAAAAGTTTCGGGTCGCGGCATCGCTCACCTGCGCGAGGCAGGCATCAGCGTCGAAGTTGGTGTTCTGGCTGATCAGATCACCGCACAGCTCGCACCATATATTCATCACCGCAAAACAAAACGACCATTTGTCGTGTTAAAAATGGCGACGACTCTCGACGGCAGAACAGCCGCACCTGACGGCACCAGCATGTGGATCACTGGCGAAACAGCGCGTCAGCGTGTACAGCAACTGCGCGCACAAAGTGACGCCGTGCTTGTTGGCGCAAACACCGTGCGTGCTGACGACCCGCAATTAACAGTTCGAGATGTTGAAGGCGAATCGCCTCGACGCATAGTGCTCGGCGAAGTTACAAAGTCGGCGCGAGTTAACCCGTGCACACAGTGGCGTGGCGCACTTGTCGATTTGCTCGACGATCTCGGCAACCAAGATGTGTTACAACTACTTGTCGAAGGCGGACCAACCGTCGCAGCCGCGTTTCACCGCGAGAACCTAGTCAATCAATTTATTTTTCACGTTGCTCCCGCATTAACCGGGGGCAACGACTCGCTACCAGTGTTTGAAAACCACGGCATCTCGACAATGTCGCAACTCTGGCGCGGAAAAATCATCTCGACTCAGCAACTCGGAGACGATCTCGAAATCATTCTCGAACCAAACCCAGCCCAACAGGAGATGAAATAATGAGCAAGTCAAACCCAAATCAAGCTATTCA
>CAMAQQ010000144.1 GCA_945860575.1 Ferrithrix thermotolerans DSM 19514 | reverse complement strand
GCATTTTGTGCTTCATCCAAAATAATGAAACTATTGTTCAGTGTGCGTCCGCGCATATAAGCAAGTGGCGCGACTTCGACTATTTGCTTTTCGGCCAACTTCAGAGCGCCCTCCGCCCCAATCATGTCGTGCAAAGCATCGTATAGAGGTCTTAAATACGGATCCAGTTTCGCCATCAAATCACCCGGGAGAAAACCAAGACGCTCGCCTGCTTCAACTGCTGGTCTCGTAAGAATAATCCTCTGAACTGACTTTGTTTGCAACGCTTGAACGGCCATCGCAATCGCCAACCAGCTCTTTCCGGTACCCGCTGGACCAAGACCAAAAGTAATTACATTGTCGCGAATTGCGTCTACATATCGCTTTTGACCTGATGTCTTAGCACGAACTGGTCTACCTTGACTCAGACGAACAATATCTTCAGTGAGTATTGATGTCGGCCGCTCATTGGATCGAACCATGTCAATACTTCGCGATACCACGACTAGGTCCAGATTCTCTCCGCCTTGAAGCAACCCCGTTAATTCTTCAAATAGACGACCCACAAGATCGCTACTGTCGCCAGAAACTGTGATCTCGTTACCGCGCACTGAAATTGCAGTACTCGGAAAACTTTTTTCAATGTGCCTCAAATAGGCATCCCTCTCGCCCAACAAACTCGCCATCAGATGAGAACCTGGAACGACAACTGTCACTGCAGCCATGGAAACGCTCATTGAGATAGCAGGCTATCTAGAAAACAAGTTAGTAGCCGAATGATCTGTAGTACCGTTTTCTTGATGTCTCAAATCGGCAACCAATCGTGGTGGCTTATAGCGATTTCGACCTTACTTCTGCTTGTCTTAATTCTGGGTTTTTACCAAAACGCCAAGACAAGAATCGATTCAAATTTGCTCACTTGGCTGAGCGTGCTAATCATGGTAGTTGCAACCTGGTGTGTTGTCTGGGTGATCTACCTAAACGATAAGAACACAACTTCTGAAATTGATCGTGGGATTCGGTTTATCTCGATCCTGATTCTCACAATTTTCTCTGTTATTCGGATCGCCTTAGAAATGCGAAACCTCCGCCAACGAGTCAAAACTATGCACGAAATGCTTCAAAGTGACGCTCTGACATTGCTGCCAAATCGTGAATCCGCTCTCGAGAATCTTTCACTGGCTTTGCAATCTGTTGATCAACACAATTGTTTACCAACCGTAATTCACGTGAACATCGACAGATTTAAATCAATTAATGACAACCATGGTCATATTGCCGGCGATGCATTACTTGTTGAGATTTCAAAAAGGCTTCGTGATTCGATTGACCAGCGATGCATGGTCGCGAGGCTTTCTGGCGATGAGTTCACCGTGCTGGATAATCACACCATGACCGCAATCGAATCTGTGGTTTTAGCCGACAAGATTCTTGCCCTAATGGTCAAACCCTTTTCGCTCAGTCATGGAGATATCTTCGTCTCAGCCAGCATTGGCGTGGCTACATATCGTAATAGTTTTACCAATTCGGCGGCCGAATTACTTAGTAACGCTGAGACAGCAATGTACTGGGCAAAAGACGCGGGCCGAAATTGTGTTGCAGTCTTTGACGAGTCAATGGATCAGCGTGTAAAAAATCGTCTTGCGGTAGAGACTTCACTTTACAGAGCGCTTGAGCGAAAAGAGTTACGACTCGTTTATCAGCCCATCATAGATATTGATTTAGGGGACGTCACGGGTTTCGAAGCCTTGATGCGTTGGGATATGCAAGACGGGACGTCCATTGTTCCAGGCGATTTCATTCCAATTGCCGAGGAAACTGGAATCATCATGCCGATTGGTGCGTGGGCATTACTTGAAGCGCTTATTCATCTAAAAGATTGGATCAACGAAGGTGTTTGCTCACGAGACGCCACAATGTCGGTAAATGTATCTTCGCGACAATTACATGACCCGAAATTTGTTGCAATTGTCAACGAAGCGCTGATCCGTTCGCACATGCCTGCCGAACAACTCTGGCTCGAAGTCACCGAGAGCGTGATGATCACACAGCCCGAACAAGCGTTAGAAACTTTGCGAAATCTCTCTGCACTAGGTGTTCGCATCGCAATCGACGACTTTGGTACTGGATACTCATCACTTTCATTTCTGCAACGGTTTCCAATTCATCGTTTGAAGATTGACAAGACTTTCGTTAGCGGTCTTGCTACCGATCTAAATGCGAGAACTCTGGTTAAAACTATTATCGCGATGGCAGATGCTCTAGGCCTTGAAGTCGTCGCCGAAGGAGTCGAGACAGTTCAACAACTTCATGCGCTCGCTGACTTAAATTGCAGTCAAGCGCAGGGCTATTTGATAAGTTACCCAGTTTCACCACAAGAGATTCCGACAGCGCTTCAAGCACTTAACAAACTCGGAAAATGGCCAAGATTGCGTCCAGTTAAATAATGAAGTGTTTACCTTATGGATACTTAAAATTTCTTCAAATAGGCAAGACTAAACCATGACCGCAAACAGAACTCCGAAAGAGCTTTCACTAGATTCAGCCGAACTTCGTATGCGACAGGCCGGTGAGTGGCTCGGTCTTGAAGATGGACTAATTGAAACGATCATCGCGCCTCGTCGTGTTCTCGAAGTCTCAATTCCGTTTCGCCGCGATGATGGCACACGTGACCACCTAGTTGGCTGGCGAGTGCATCACAACACAACTCGGGGCCCCGCAAAAGGCGGTATTCGATACCATCCCGGAGTCACACGCGACGAAGTAGTTGCACTTGCAATTGGAATGTCGCTCAAGACTGCAATCATGAACCTGCCACTCGGCGGTGCCAAAGGCGGAATCGCAATTGATCCGAGTGTTTTATCGCTGCGCGAACTTGAGCGCATCACGCGACGATATGTATCCGAATTGATTCCATTTCTCGGTCCAGATAAGGATGTTCCGGCCCCTGATGTTGGCACGAACTCGCAAGTGATGGCATGGGTACTTGACCAATATTCGGCAAGTGTTGGTCACATCGTGCCTGGTGTCGTAACCGGCAAACCAATCGAATTGGGCGGATCATTAGGTCGCGAGTCAGCAACGGGACGAGGAGTTGTTGAAGCCGCTGCACTTGCTGGTGCGCAAATTGGTCTAGCACTAGACGGAGCGCGAATCGTAATTCAAGGTTACGGACAAGTGGGGGCGTGGGCAGCAAGACTCGCCCATGCTCGTGGTGCAAAAATTGTTGGCTTGGCGGATGTCGGTGGTTCAATTTTTAACTCTTCTGGCATTGATATCGCTGTTGTTGATAGCAAGATTCGAAGTGGTGCGAAAAGTGTTGTCGAAAGTGGCCAGGGCGATGTAATCGGTTTAGGCCTTGACGGTGCGAGCAAAGTATTCGCCGTTGATTGCGAGGTGCTAATGCCGTGTGCTTTGGGTGACGCCGTTGACGAAAAGATTGCGAATGAGATTAAGGCAAAACTTGTTGTTGAAGGCGCAAACGGACCATTAACCCCAAAAGCCGACGAAGTTTTACAAGACCGTAAAATCATTGTCGTGCCAGATGTTTATGCCAACGCAGGTGGCGTTACTTGCAGCTATCTCGAACAATGTCAAAACTTCGCCCACCTAAGTTGGGATGAGCATGAAGTTAATGAAAAAGTTGTATCACTGATGCAAGGAGCATTTAAACGCTTGCACTCGTTTTCAACAGAAAACAACCTGCACTACCGATTGGCTGCATCGGTTTTAGGAGTAAAAACAATCGCTGACTCACACCGAATGCGCGGACTTCACCCTTAACTTTAATTACGGCGCCTAGGGCGCCAGCTCAAGAATTGCTCCGGCTTTATTCTCAAAGCGAATATTTGCGAAGCTCCCCCAGTTTCTAGTCTTGGTAACTGCGTAATCAGCAACGACCCAACGCACCCCATAATCAACCAGCAGTG
>CAMAQQ010000143.1 GCA_945860575.1 Ferrithrix thermotolerans DSM 19514 | reverse complement strand
AATATAAGCGAGAAAATGTCAGGAGCAAATCAATCTTGAACCTCGACCCACCCGACCACACACGATTGAGGCGGCTGGTTTCGAAATCATTTACACCGAGCGCCATTGAGCGACTGCGACCACGGATTCAAGAACTCGTCGACGAATCGCTGGCCAGCGCCAAGCGAACGGGCAGAATCGAATTAGTTGAAGAACTCGCCTTCCCCGTGCCATTTCAGGTGATCTCTGATTTGCTGGCAATGCCGACTGACCGTGGCGACGAATTGCGTGAATGGTCACAAATTATTACGGCGACTCTCGAGCCGACGACCGGTGTCGACGACCTTGAGCGCGCCGAAATTGCGATCGGCAAAATGCGACCGTATTTAAACGAGATCATTGAAGACCGACGGCGAAATCTGGGCGACGACATGTTGTCGTCATTGATCGCCGTTGAAGAGCAGGGTGAAAAACTCAATAATGACGAACTGATGTCGTTTGTTATTTTGCTCTACATCGCAGGTCACGAAACAACTGTCAATCTGATCGGCAACTCGGTGCATGCACTGCTCACCCACCCTGAGCAACTCGAAACAATGCGTCGAGAAACTTGCACTTCAAATATGGTCGATGAATTATTGCGATTCAACGGACCGGTTCAACACACGATTCGCACACCGCTTATTGATGTGCATCTCCATATCGATGGACAAGATGTGACAATTAGCAAAGGGGCTCTTGTGCTGGCCAGTTTGGCGGCAGCGAATCACGATGCGAGCGTTTTTGCTGACCCACACGCGCTTGATTTCTCGCGGACAAACTCAAATCGCCATGTCGCATTTTCGGGTGGAGTTCACTATTGCTTGGGTGCATCTCTTGCCAAACTTGAAACCGAAATTGCGATTGGCACTTTGGTGCGTGATTTCAAAAATATCGAAATTGAAGGCGAACCCGAATGGCGCGACCGTCTGACGATTCGCGGCGCCGTAAAACTTTGTTTGCTAGTTAACTAGCTAGCCAGCGATATCGACTAGGTGATAACTAGTTTTTCCTTTGCGTAACAGCAGCCAACGACCGTGCAATAACGCAATCTTTGCAAGATTTGTTTGCTCATCAACCTGCTCACCGTTTGCCCGCACACTTTTTTGTGACAATAACCGTCGAGCCTCGGTATTTGATGACGCAAGATTTGTTTGAACCAACACCCCAACTGCGTCGCCAAGCGCCGCTGACCCCATTTGAGTAACAGGCACTTCGTTTGCAATTAATTGCAAAGTAGCCAAAGACGCTGAAGTCGGGTTCGCGCCAAACAACACTGCCGCTGCATCTTCGGCGGCCTCTGCTGCGGCTTGGCCGTGAACAAGAGCGGTCAATTCGCTAGCCAGACTGCGTTGAGCGATTCTCGTTTCGGGTCGAAGCACTTGCTCAGCGATTATTTCTTTGACTACTTCTATTGGTCGCAACGAAAATTGCATCAACATCTTTTCGACATCCGCATCGGCGATTTGAATAAAATATTGCCGAAATTGATAAGGCGATGTACGACTTGCATCCAGCCAAATTGCACCATCGGCAGTTTTGCCGAACTTTGTGCCGTCGGCACGGGTAACTAGCGGCCAGGTCAAGCCGAATGCAGACTTCGACAATCGCTTGCGGATTAAGTCAATACCAGCAGTGATGTTGCCCCATTGGTCTGAACCGCCCATTTGCATTTCACAATTGTTGTGCTCAGCGAGATGGCGAAAGTCGTTGGCTTGCAACAACATATAGCTGAACTCGGTAAATGAAAGCCCGTTTGCATCGGCGAGGCGACTTTTCACAGAATCTTTTGCCAGCATCTGATTTACGGTGATGTGTTTGCCAACATCGCGCAAGAAGTCGAGCATTGAAACTTTGCGAGTCCAATCTGCATTATCAACCAACGTCGCTTGTGTCGGACCTTTTTCGAAATCCAAGATTCGTTCAAGTTGCTTTTTGATGTTTTGCACATTGTGTTGCAGAGTCTCGGCATCCAAAAGATTGCGTTCTTCACTTCGCCCCGAAGGGTCACCAACCATGCCCGTGGCGCCGCCAGCCAGAGTGATCGGCCGATGCCCGAGAAGTTGCAATCTTCGTAGCGTGATTTGCCCGAGTAAGTGACCGATATGCAGCGAGTCGGCAGTTGGATCAAACCCGACATAAACGCCGAGTGACGACTGCATTGCTCGCGCGGTAAGAGCAGCGCGGTCGGTGCTGTCGTGAATCAAACCTCTGGCCGCAAACTCTTTTACGAAGTCTTGCGGCGAAGTCATTATTTGATATTAGGCGTTATCAAGAGTTGGTTTGTGGCGCGTTGAAAGTCGCGACGCGAGCATGCATCACAGTTAGCGCCGCACCCAATTCGACGGCTTGAGCCGCACCTGGCACCGGACCGCTACCACCTTTGGTTGTTCGACGCGCGACGCCAACACCTGGCTTGAGCAACTCTGCAGCCTGTGCGCCCAATATTTTGTCAGTCGTGACTAATTGTGAGAGCGCCACAGAATCACGAATCGATTTGCTCACAAGTGCACCAACATGGGCATGTGCCTCACGAAACGGCATGCCTCGTGCGACTAACCATTCGGCAATATCTGTTGCACCAAGCAACTCTGAATCGGCTGCATTTTGCATCGTTGAAACATTAAATTTCGCCGTTGAGATCATGCCTGCAAGCGCTCGTAACGCGAGTGCGACTTGATTTACAGAATCAAACAACGGCTCTTTGTCTTCTTGCAGGTCACGGTTATATGCAAGCGGCATTGCTTTGAGCGTTGCCAGCAAGCCCGTCAAGTTGCCGATTAATCGACCAGACTTACCGCGAGCGAGTTCGGCGATATCAGCATTTTTCTTTTGCGGCAGCATTGACGAGCCTGTTGAATACGCGTCATCTAAAACGGCGAAACTGAACTCTTGCGTTGTCCAAAGCACCCACTCTTCACCAAGGCGCGACAGATGTACGCCGATCAATGCCAAATCAAAAAGCGCTTCGGCGACAAAATCACGATCAGAAACCGCATCTAAAGAATTGTTGAATCGTCTCGAAAAACCGAGTTCTGCGGCGACGAAGTCTGCATCAAGAGGCAAGGATGAACCTGCCAGAGCACCAGCACCAAGCGGTGAAACATCAAGTCGCTCGATTGTTTGCGTAAGTCGATCTACGTCGCGAAGTAATGCCCAAGCGTGGGCTGCAAAATGATGAGCAAGCAAAACTGGTTGCGCGCGTTGCATGTGGGTATAACCAGGCAGATACACCCCGTCAATACCCCAACCAAACTCTTGCGCTCGTTTGTTGAAAACATCGCACAATGCAAGTGTGAGTTTGGCAACATTTGTTAACTCTCTTTTGCACCACAGTCTCAGCGCGGTTGCTACCTGGTCATTTCGGCTTCTACCTGTATGAAGTTTCGCACCAGCATCGCCAGCCAGTTGGGTTACTCGTCTCTCGATTGCCGTATGGATATCTTCGTCACTTTGAACGAAAATAAACTTGCCCGTGTCGAACTCTTGAGCAACAGTGTCGAGGGCAGAAAGAATTTTTTCGGTTTCGTCTTTGCTAATTATCTGCGCATGTTCCAGACCTTTAACGTGAGCAATTGACCCAGTGATATCGTCTCGCCAAAGTTTTTGATCAAACGAAAGACTTTCAGTGAACTGCATAAGTGCTTCGGCAGGGCTCGTCTCAAAACGACCATGCCATAGTGGTAGATCAGCCATTGTCAAGACCGGCCAGTTTTCGAATATCTTTCGCGAGTTGTTTAGCCGTGTGTTTAGAACTTGCCACGCACATCATTGTGTCATCACCGGCAACCGTGCCGAGTAACCCTTTGAGTCGCGAGCGATCAAGTGCCGACGCCACCACATGCGCGCAGCCCGGCGGTGTGCGCACGACGACTATTGGCTCGTTGAATTGAACATCTGCAACCCA
>CAMAQQ010000142.1 GCA_945860575.1 Ferrithrix thermotolerans DSM 19514 | reverse complement strand
TTGCTCGCGGATTCGGTTGGACTTCTACCGAGGCCAGATCTCCTCAACAGTTATCGGATGCGTTGCGAACTGCATTTTCCTGTGGCGGGCCACAGTTCATTCGCGTGCTAGTTAAATAGTTAAATACTTAGTGAGTTCACTTACATCTAGTTAGTTCGGTAAACGACAAAAACTTTGCGCAAAGTTTCGTGAACGGTCCACTTGCCCTTCCATCCAATTGGAAAGATACAACTAGATCCAGCAGTGAGTTCAACTGCATCACCACCATCTTCATGCACGGTCATCCGCCCCGATAGAACATAAATAACTTCGCCGCGAGTTGTGAACTCCCAGCGTGACGCGCCAACTTCACATTCCCAAGTGCCAGCAGTGACAGTTTCGTTATCAAGAAAAACTTTCGCTCGCGTCATGATCTCGCCAGTCAACGGCTCTGCCGATGGTTGACCAAGTGGTTTTGCAGCAAGTTCTGCCGCCGGAATTTCGCCTGCTCTAAATGAAATTGTCATATCGCCAAGTTTACGACATTGCCCGCAGATTTTTCTTAACGACCAAGAAATAAACCGCTGTCATGAGCATCAGCAAACCAGTAACTGAAAATGTCATCGGAGCAGAATGAACTCGACGCGCAATCACTCCAACAATTAGGGCACCAAGCGGCGCGAGCCCTGACATTACCAGTGAGTGCACCGCCATAACTCGCCCCACTACTTGCGGTGGCGTGTTGTTCTGAATCAATGTCTGACTCAAGTTCATATAAAAACCACCACCCATTCCCCACGCAAACAACAGCACACTCATCATCAAAATAGAACTTGACTGACCAAGCACAATTTGCACCGCTCCTCCCCAACATAAGCCACACATGAACCACATTCCTTTTTGGATCATTTTGTGGTTGTATTTCAAGATCGCGATCGAAGTAACGAACTGACCAACGCCAAGCATCGCAAACATATATGTCGTCTGGCTGCCCGTCGCGCCCGCTTGCTCTTTGGCAAGTTGTGGACCAAGAACGATCCATGGCGCCATCATAAATAAAATTGAACCACAGAGCAGAACATAAAAGACTCGCACTTCTGCGTGTCCGCGAATAAATGTGAGTCCACCAAATATTTCTTCACGCAGTCGCCGACGATGAGTATTCAGGCTCGCTGGAAGTTGCAACTTGATCAAAGCAAAAAACCCAAAAAGATTTAACAGTGCCTGAATCCAAAATGCGCCTTCGATCCCCCAAATCGCAATTGCGGGGCCAGCCATGGCAGGACCAATCATTAGTCCAAGATTGTTACCGATTGTGTTGACCGCAATCGCGCCAACAAGTTTGTCCCGTGGCACAACAGTTGGAACAATCGCCGATCGAACTGGCGAACCGATCGCGATAAAGATACCAGCAATAAATGATCCGATTATTGCCCAGTTGATCGTCATCTGTTTGGTCGTGACCATCACAGCAATCACGGTCGTTATTGCCAACGCGCCAAGTTGACTCACCATCAGCAGTGAGCGGCGATTCATGTGATCACTTATCACCCCAACTGGCAGAGAAATCAGCAACACCGGAATACCCATTACAAAAAGAATCAACCCACTGATGTCAGATTTGGCGCCGAGTTCGAGGGCGAGCCAGACAAATGCAAAACGTTGAGTGCTCTGCACAAGTATGAACAAGAAACTGTTTATCCACAACAAACGAAACGGCTTTATCGCCATCAGTTCACTGGGACGAATGCCACGTGTCGACAACGTCGAACTCACAGAGTTGATACTTACATAGTGGTTAGTTGCTGAACGAACTAGAACGTGGTCTCAAACTACTTTTCACCAAGAGTAAGAAGATCTGCGAGCGATATCCCACCATCGTATTTCTGCGAATTGATCACCACATTAATAACCAACTAACTAGGCTTCGCTCCATAGATATTTTAAATAAGCCAAATAACAACCAAGCACTAACACCAGAGATCGACCAGTCGGCACCCCGCAAACAGGGCAACCAATCACCAAATTGGACAGCGCCAGTCGCGGGTCTGATTTCGTCGCTATTCGCCTTGAGTGTTGCCACTTTGACTGCTGTATTGCTCAATGTAGTTACGCCACTTGACTCAGTTGGCAGCGAGTTCATTGATCGCACACCGAAGTGGTTGAAAAATTTGGCGATACAAACTCTTGGCACAAATAACAAAACATTTCTAAAAATTGGCATGTTGCTGACCATTTTTTGGCTCGCATTGCTCGCTGGCTCGATCGCCCGCCGAAAACTGCGCGTTGGCATCGGCATAATCATGAGTTTTGGAATTTTTGGTGGATTAATTTCATCTGCTCGACCTTCACAATCTGCGCTGGCTCTGCTTCCGAGTTTGCTCGGGGCCATTTTCGGATCTCGACTTCTTGCAAAGTTAATGAAAATCATCACCCGAAACGATCTTCCAGTTGCGTCGCCGAGCGAATCACGCGCACCGCTCGGATGGGACCGTCGTCGGTTTATCTCGACTGTAAGCATGACTGCATTCACCTCTGCGTTCTTGGGTGGCGTCGCGAGCAAACTTGAAAATAGAAAAATCTCAGAAATTCGTCAAACCGCTTCAGACTCGTTACCAAAAATTGGTGTGAGCAACGATTTGGTAGCAACGAAGATTCCGGCTGGTGCACAAATATTTGCCGAGACGCCATTTATTACTCCAAATAAAGATTTCTACCGAATAGATACTGCGCTATCGTTGCCACGAGTTGATATCAAAACTTGGTCACTACAAATTGGCGGCATGGTCAAAACACCACTCAAACTTTCGTATGACGACCTTCTTGCGCGACGAATGGTTGAAAGCACGATCACGATCTGCTGCGTGTCCAACGAAGTTGGTGGTCCTTATATCGGTAATGCGGTTTGGCAAGGCGTGCTTCTCGCCGATTTGCTTGCCGAAGCAGGGGTTGATCCACTTGCAGAACAAATATTCGGCACGAGTGCCGATGGTTGGACATGCGGGTTTCCGGTTGCTGCGGCGCTCGACAAGCGCGATGCGATGATCGCCGTCGGGATGAACGGCACTGCGCTACCACTTGAACACGGCTACCCAGCCCGTGTGATTATCCCTGGCCTCTATGGATATGTGAGTGCAACAAAATGGTTGACCAATCTAGATCTAACAACTTGGAGCCAAGCGCAAGGATATTGGATTCCGCTCGGATGGTCGCGTGATGCACCTATAAAAACACAATCACGAATCGATGTGCCACGCCGCAACGAGACCGTGCGCGTAGGTCGAATTGCAATTGCTGGGGTGGCGTGGGCACAACAAATCGGGATTGAAAAAGTTGAAGTACGCATTGGTTCGAGTGATTGGCAAAAAGCAACGCTTGCACTTGACTTCAGCGACGACACTTGGCGCCAATGGAAATATGAATTTGACGCCAAGCCCGGTGAATACCAAGTTCAAGTGCGTGCCACAAATAAAGCTGGCGAAACTCAAACGCAAGAAGTCAGTCGCCCAGACCCAGACGGTGCGACCGGGTATCACACAAGAAAAATTAAAGTCGTATAAACCGCAAACTTAAAATTAAGTTAGGTCGGCTGGGGTTTGGCGCTCGTTGAGATGTAAGTCGGTGCCCGTGTACGGATGTGCGAGCGCGACTTCTTCATTCAACTCAACACCAAGACCTGGTTCTTTCGACGGAATCACGTAACCGTTTTCGAATTGAATCGGCTTCTTGAGAATTTTGGCGTGGAATCCACCCCAGTCTTGAATGCTTTCGAGAATCAAGAAGTTCGGTGTGCAAGTGCTCAACTGAATATTTGCCGCACCTTCGATTGGTCCACAATAAAGATGTGGTGCAATCTGCGCATGATAAGTCTCGGCGATCGAAGCAATCTTTTTGCCTTCGAGAATGCCGCCGCAACGACCAGTCGCCAATTGAATAATCGACGCCCCACCGACGCGCAACAAATGTGCGAA
>CAMAQQ010000141.1 GCA_945860575.1 Ferrithrix thermotolerans DSM 19514 | reverse complement strand
TGCAACTAGCACGCTCGGCGGTCAGTATCCCCGTATTGCGCAAAGACTTCACGGTTTCAATGCATGATGTTTGCGACGCCCGGATCATGGGTGCAGATTGCGTATTGCTGATTGCAGCGGCATTAACACCGAACGAATTGATTGGTTTTCTTAAATTCGCCACTGAACTTGGTTTGGATGCACTAATTGAGGTCCACGATGAAAAAGAACTCACAGTGGCTATTGAGTGTGGTGCAACACTGATCGGTGTCAACCAGCGAGATTTGCATACATTCGAAGTTGACCAGCAGCGTGCTGTGCGTATGGCTGCACTAATACCAACGAATGTAATCCGCGTTGCAGAATCTGGTGTCAAAACTCGCGACGATGCACAAAATCTGCGCGATGCTGGTTACGACGCTGTGTTGGTGGGTGAGTCATTGGTAACTTCCGCCGACATTTCAAAAAGCGTACGCGAATTGCGAGTTTAGATGTTTGTCAAGATCTGCGGAATCACCAATTTCAAAGATGCACTAGATGCAGTTGAGTTGGGCGCAGACGCGGTAGGTTTTTTGTTTACAGAATCACCACGTAAAATTTCGGTATCTAAGGCAAGCGAGATTGTCAAACAATTGCCTGCTAATTTTTTGACCATTGGTGTTTTTCGCGATCAAGAAGCACGGGAGGTGATTGACACTGTCCGTGAAGTCGGTTTACTTGGTGCACAAATGCACGGTCGTGAGTCAGTGGCCGAGGTCGCTGAAGTGATTGAGCATGTTCAATGGGTTGCAAAATCTGTAATTGCAGGTTCGCAAGAGGCGCTCAAAGCAGACGAATTCGGTACCTTGATGATTTTGGTTGATTCGGCCCACCCCGGCACTGGAACGAGTTATGACTTGAATTTGCTTCAGCAGATCCCAAAGGCATTGCGGCTCATTCTTTCGGGCGGCTTAACAGTGACGAATGTCGGTGAATCAATCAAAGTCGTGTCGCCTTGGGGTGTCGATGTCAGTTCTGGTGTTGAAACTTCGCCCGGTGTTAAAGACAGAACGAAAATGCGTGATTTCATAAAGAACGCAAGATCAAACCTTTAATGCACCCCGAATGCACTCATCTGACAGTTAAGTTATGAGACTATGACTAATAAATCTGTCCCACGTGAATTACTAACTCCAGGCGCAGACGGAAGATTCGGTGAATTTGGTGGAAGGTTCGTACCAGAAACTCTTGTGCCGGCATGTCAAGAATTAGAAGCCGCGTTTGATTCGGCTTGGAACGACACTGTTTTTAGAACCGAATTGGATGATTTGTTGCGCGAATATGCAGGAAGACCTTCTATTTTGACCGAGTGTCATAATCTCGGTGCGCAACTTGGCATTCGGTTGGTTCTGAAGCGTGAAGATTTGAATCACACTGGCTCGCACAAAATAAATAGCGTGCTCGGCCAAGCATTGCTGGCAAAGCGAATGGGCAAAAAACGAATCATTGCTGAGACTGGCGCAGGTCAGCACGGCGTCGCTTCGGCTACTGCGGCCGCATTGCTGGGTCTTGAATGCAAGGTTTACATGGGTTCCGTTGACGTTGAAAGACAATCGCTGAATGTTTTTAGAATGAAGCTTCTCGGCGCTCAGGTTGAGGCCGTTAATTCAGGTAGTCGCACATTGAAAGATGCTGTCAACGAGGCGATGCGCGACTGGGTTGCAACAGTCGAATCAAGTTATTACGCAATCGGTTCGGTCATGGGTCCACATCCGTATCCATTTATGGTTCGTCAGTTTCAAAGTGTGATCGGCAAAGAAGCACGCCAGCAATTTCGCGAGATGTTTGACGGCCAAGACCCGAATGTTGTTGTGGCGTGTGTTGGCGGCGGTTCAAATGCAATGGGTATCTTCTCTGGCTTTATCGACGCAGATACCCGGTTGATAGGAGTAGAACCTGCTGGTGGCGCTGCAGTTGGTCGGGGTGTACCTGGCGTCGTGCACGGGATGAAAAGTTATTTGATGCAAGATGAGCACGGGCAGGTTCAGGAAGCCCACTCAATTAGTGCCGGGCTTGATTACCCGGGGGTCGGTCCAGAACATTCTTATTTGGCATCTGTCGGACGTGCCGAATATCCAAGTGTGACCGACGATGAAGTGATTGCCGGCTTTCAATTGATGGCTCGCAGTGAAGGAATTATTCCGGCACTTGAGTGTGCACATGCAGTTGCATGGATCACAAAAGAATCGCCGAAGATTCAAGGGCAAACGGTGTTAATGAACCTGTCTGGACGTGGTGATAAAGATGTTGCACAAATGATGTCGCTTCTGGGCGATTCAGTTGGCTGATGAACGCTAAAAATTCGAGTTTTGGAGTACTTGAGACGCGCTTGCGTGAGGCACGTTTATCGTCGCGAAAAATTCTCGTGCCATATATCACTGGTGGCTTAACAGGTTGGATTGATGCGATCCGTGCCGCCGCCGCCAACGGCGCAGACGCAGTTGAAATCGGAATTCCTTTTTCTGATCCGGTTATGGATGGTCCAGTTATTCAACAAGCATCCGAAAAAGCGTTGCGTGACGGTGCAACGCCAACTTCGATTTTCAACGAACTTCGTAACGTTGACGTGCAAGTTCCATTGATTGTGATGTGCTATTACAACACGGTGTTTCGCGCGGGTCATGAACGGTTCGCAAATGCACTTCTCGATGCGGGCGTAGTGGCGGCGATTGTTCCTGACCTCCCGCTAGAAGAATCAAGGCTGTGGTGTGATGCCGCAGATAATGCCAACATCGAAACGATTATGCTGGCCGCACCAACTGCCCCCGATGAGCGCTTGCCCCGAGTGGTTGCGCGTGCTCGCGGTTTCGTTTATGCAGTTGGATTGTTGGGAGTTACCGGTGAGCGAACCGAACTTGCAACAACAGCAATATCAATGGCAACACGATTGAAGAAAATCACCGATGTGCCTGTATTGGTTGGTGTTGGCGTGTCAAACGCGCAACAAGCACAACAAGCATGTGCAGTGGCGGATGGAGTGATTCAAGGTGCTTCGGTCGTGCGCCGTTTGCTAGACGAAGGACCAGACGCTGTCGGCAACTATGTTGCCGAGGTTCGGCTTGCGATTGATAGTCAAATTAACTTGAAACGCTAAATTGTTCATATGTTGAAGCCTGGAGACAAAGCGCCGTCAATTTCATTGATTGATCAAAATGAAAAGAAGGTTACGTTAAAAGATTTTACCAAACGCAAAGTATTGATCTATTTTTATCCAAAGGCAGACACTTCTGGTTGCACCGAGCAGTCGTGTTTATTGAGAGATATTCGTAAGACCATTGGCAAAACCGCGATCATTGGTATTAGTCCAGATGATTCAGGCAAGCAACTGAAATTTGATAAAAAGTTTGACCTTGGCTTCACTCTTCTTGCCGATACTGAGCATGTTGTTGCTAAGGCATACAGTGTCTGGCAAAAGAAGTCAATGTATGGTCGTGAATATATGGGCATCGTGCGTTCAGCATTTTTAATAGATGAAAAAGGCAAAATCGAGCGGGCGTGGTATAAAAATTCGCCGAAAGATACACCAAAGAATCTCTTGAAGGCGCTTGAGAAATGAGTGGTTTTCCAAAGCCATCGTCAATTATTCCGCATCGTGCGCCGTTTCTGTTCGTAGATCAAATCACGTCGCTTGATCCTGGCCAAAGTGCATCAGGTACCTGGCATCTGACTGGTGAAGAAGAATTCTTTGTCGGCCATTTTCCGGGGCGACCAACATTGCCAGGAGTACTTATGTGCGAAGCCATCGCTCAGGTCGGGGCAATTGCGATTCTTAGCGATGCAAAGTTCGCCAATAAATTGCCACTCTTTGGTGGAATTGATTCCGCCAGATTTCGCCGACAGGTGATTCCTGGCGACACCCTTGTAATGACAATCGCATTAACAAGAATGTCGGCAAGAGCCGGCAAAGGTTCTGGTGTTGCGAAAGTTAACGGTGAAATCGC
>CAMAQQ010000140.1 GCA_945860575.1 Ferrithrix thermotolerans DSM 19514 | reverse complement strand
GGCGTTCTAGACAGTCTCGAAGCAAACCAGATGTTTCCTGGCCGTGAAGGCGTGGTCACAAATAAGACCAAAGACGGTGAAATAGTTTTGCTAATGAACGAAGCAGTTTCTCGAAACTCAGTTACTCTCAGCTCGTTTATTGGTAGTCGATTGCTTGTGACGACCCGTTAACAACTGATTTTCAAAATATGAAAATGTCAAAAACTTACGCAACTTTTACCGTATCTATGGTTGCGCTAATTACTTTCGTTTCAAGTTGCGCCACGACCATCAACGAGTCGGCTGTTACAACAATTGCCTCAAGTGCAGAATCGACAACTCAAGCGACCATCAATAGTCAATTGACAACTGACGAGTTGCTCGACCAACTGTTGCTTGCCGTCGACGATTTAAGTCAATTGATGCAAAAAGTCGAGCGCAAACAAGTTACTCAGCAGTTGGCGCGAGTAATTTCGCTCAGCGATGCGATTCGTCCAGAGATATTGGCGACAAGCGACCAACTTGCAACTGATTTTGATCGTGTGATCAACTTGGCAAAAAGTGCAGTTGAACGCAACCGCCCTGCCGACGCCGACAAAGCATTGCGATTTCTGTCACTTGTTATTGATGCTTTTGCAAAATTGTAAACAGCGAATTAATTATCTGATTCAAATCATTTCTTTTGGCAGTGGCTCGCTATGCAACACACTCAGCTGTTTCGTAGACCGTGTGAGTGCAACATACAGCGCCCGCAAACCGTGCGTCTGGGCCGCGACGATCTTTGCTGGTTCAACGACGATCACTCCGTCGAGTTCGAGACCCTTGACCACGCTTACTGGCACAACTGTAAGCCCGGCTTCAATGCCAGAAACTCCGGCACGACCGTGAGTGATTTGCGCCTTGTCTAGTGCGGCCGAGATTGTTTCGGACATCGAATCAGGACAAACAATTGCAACATTTCCACCACTAAGTTCGGAAACCATTCGCTGCGTATCTTTTATGAGATCGCTAAAAAGTTGATCAACAGTTGTCGAAATTATTTTTGGTGCCTCATCACCTTCACGAACCGAAATTGGCGAGATTTGAAGCGGCGCAGCAGATTTCAAAACTCGAGTCGCGAGCTCCATTATTTGGCGCGGAATTCGATATCCAACCGTTAGTCCGATAATTCGCGACGGATTCTTTTTTGGCAAATGCGCCAAAACTTCCTTCCAAGATGCAGGGGCATGAGCCGAAGTCGCCTGGGCGATGTCACCAACAATTGTCATCGCACCATTAAGCGATCGACGCGAAATCATTCTCAGTTGCATCGGTGAAAGGTCTTGCACTTCGTCAATCACGATGTGACCATAGGTGCGAACTTCGTCTTCGTCATTGATTCGACCATTTCGCCGAGGCTTTGGTCCGAGTAGTGATAGCGCTTCATCTAACACGGCGACATCAGCGTCACTGAACTTGACTTGCGCCAAAGACTCTGCTCGTTGACGATGCAGAGACTCGTATTCGTCTTGAGTGCAAACTTTTTGGGCTGCAAGTCGCAACAATGCTTTTGACGAATACAAGTCGTGCAACAACTCTGCGGCCGTTAGCACGGGCCACATGTAATTGATTATGGCGCGAAACTCTGGCAGATCTCGCAAAGCACTTCGCATTGTTTCAATATCGGCGTCTGGGTTGCCACTAGTTGCGATCATGGTGGCGATGATTTCTGTCTCGACCCAATGGTTCGCCGCGTTGTGCCTTCGAAAACGACGACGCCCTTCGCTGACCAGAGTCTTGGATTGATTAACAGTCAGACGCAAATAACCCGCGCCAAATGCAATTTCTGCATCTTTGCGCAACGATCGTTGACGATCTTTAATTGCCGTTGCAATAATTTGCGACATTCGCAGATCACCTTTAATTCGTGCGACGGCTTCACTGTCTTTGGCGCCGAAATTATGACCACGCACAAGATCGGCCAACACGACTTGTTCGACGCCGGCCTCGCCAAGCGATGGCAAAACTCTTTCGATGTATCGCAAGAAAACTCGATTCGGGCCGACGACCAACACACCTTGATCCTCCAATGGAAATCTAAACGTGTAAAGCAAATATGCGGCACGATGCAGCGCCACAACCGTCTTGCCCGTGCCCGGCCCACCTTCAACTACCAACACACCTTGTTGCGGTGAACGAATAATTTCGTCTTGCTCGGCTTGAATTGTCGCCACGATGTCACCAAGTTGGCCGGTGCGACCGCGAGACAAGACACTCAACAGCGTGCTGTATCCACGAAGTGTCGGAGTGCTTGATGCAGGCTCGCCGTCCAGACCTTCGTCATGACCAACACCCAGGTGTCCAACACCAAAAAGTTCATCTTCGATGCCGAGCAATTCGCGACCTTGCACTTCGAAGTGTCGACGACGAGCAAGGCCCATTGACTCTCGCCCTGTCGCGCGATAAAACGGTTCGGCAACTGGCGCTCGCCAGTCGACAACAACAGGTTCTCTTGACGAATCAGCAACTGCAATTCGACCGATGTGAAAACTTTCGAACACATCGGGCGACTCTGTCAGCCGATCGATTCGACCAAACACGAGTGCCGAATCACCTAGATCAAGTTGCGTCAGGCGGCCAACAAGTACTTCGTCAAATGCGTTGCGCTCAAAGCGAGCCTGATAGGTGCCACCCATCGAAGCTTCGTTCATCGCGCGGATCTTCCATGCATCGGTTTTGGTCATTTCGAGGCATTCATAGGCATGGTCAATAAACCGCTGCTCGTCCTCAAATTCAGGGTGCTGTTTGGTCATTGATTTGGTCGCAGATTCTAAAAAATAGAGTTTTTCAATTCTACCGACCGCCCGAAGCCTTTTTGCCGACACTTAATCAAGAATTAATCAGCGTCACATTGTTGTAATTAGTTGCACAGTTTGACATTGCTGCACACATCACGGGCACACTGCCATATCGGCACTCTGCGGGGGTTCATGTTTGATCTCGAAATAAACAAGTCACGACAGCAGATGATTTCTCTATTTTTGATGGGGATATTTCTCGTTTCTGGTTGCTCGTCATCGCCAACTCTGAGTCTCGACGATTCGGCGGGTGCGATGATTACCGCTAGTGCAGCTGAAAGCACAATAAACAGCACGATCAGCGAGGCGAATATAGCTAGCTCAACAAGCTCAACTAGTTCAACTAGTTCGAATACATCGAACAGCACAAGTTCTGAAGGTAGCCAAAATAATGATGATCAAACTGTCAGACAGCAGTTTCAAAAATTAGTGCAATGGCAAGACAAGTGCTACCAAAAACCAAAATCATGCAGAGTCGAAGAATTCACAATCGTCGGCACCAAGTATCACCAAGCGCTGAGCGAGCAGATGAGTCTTTACGCCAAAAATAATATCAATAGTCGCCCTGGTCATGGCAAGCGCGAAGTTGCGATCGAAACAATCACATTTGATGACGCTGCTTTAGTCGCACAAGTTGACGCATGCATTTACGACACTGTAATTCTGTATATGGATGGTTTTATTTTTAACGACCATGTCTCGTCGTCACACAATCGTTGGACACTACAACGAGATAAAGATCGTTGGAAGTGGATCGGCTTTCAAACTCTGCGTCGTCAATACAACACAAATATCTGTCAAGAATAAAAATGAAGCATCGCATTTCTGTTTGTATCGTTTCACTGGTTTTAAGCACTTGCTTTGTTGCCGCTACAACTCACAGTTCGACTGCGAAAGCAGATTCAAATAGTCCGCCTATTGTTATTGACGAATACGGATCGGTCGTCGACAAAACGATCATCGCCGGAGTGATCGTCCAACAAAACGACGCGCCCGGCGGTTCAGATTCTTGCCAGTGGTCGCCTTCTTTGCCTCGTGATTCTGGGCAAGGTCAGGGCGCGGGTGATGAAGTGACAAAACAAGTTGGTTCAGTTAGCTTTCGACTTTACGATCGCGCCTGCGAGGGTGAAACAACGACTTACTATTGGATCCCAGAA
>CAMAQQ010000139.1 GCA_945860575.1 Ferrithrix thermotolerans DSM 19514 | reverse complement strand
TCAATGGTTTTTGGATCATTGGCAATTACTTGTGACAACAATAATTTTCGTGTCGCAACACTGACGTCTGCCCTCGAATTCAATCGATCGCGTCCAACTTTTTGTCCGACAGTTGCATAATCAACGAGTCCGAGATTATTGGCAGTTTGCAGACCGACAAACATTGCAGGGCCCTCCCAAAACCAATTTGGTACAAAAGTTCCATCGGGGTCATTGTCTCTTCCAGCATTACCCGCTTGCACCGCATGGAAAAACTCATGACCACCAAGTTGCATCACTTCTGCCTTTTTCACCACCATCGAATTATTTTTTAGTATTACTCCCCAATTGAATTGATTTGCGGTGAGACCGCCATTTGCCGGAGAACCAGAATCAAAAGCTGCTAGACGGCTAGAAACCTCACGTGTGCTGAACCCATTACTTTCCATTGTCAATTTAAACCAGTCACGGTCAGTTGCAATGATGTCAATAAATTGGCGACTCAGTGCAGGATATGAAAATGATTTAGCGACTAAATCAGATGTTCGAGTAACCCAATCAATAAACGTGGCGTCAACGCCTTCTTGTGCAATCACCTTGACCGAACCACTTGGCGAACGCTTTGTCGTCACATAAGAATTGAAAGAAAGAGTTGCCGCATCAATAACTTCGGCAGCACTCGCAGGTTTTGTCCAACTATATTTTTCCCACAGTGTGGCGTCTGCCTTGGCTGGCGCCAAAGTGGTTGTTGTTGCATTGGCACCAGTTGTTGCTGTTTGAACCCATACCAATTTCTTGCCAGACTTTTTACACGCGTAGGTAACACCGCTTGTTTTTTGTGTAACTCCCGCCTTAGAGCATTTGCCACCTGCTGATGCCGCATTTGCAACTCCGCTCGCCGACATTGAGCCCACGACCATAACAACAGCGAACCTGAAAACTTTTTTCAAAATCACCACCTAGATCTGTTTTAAATAATTTTTAAGTCTGTTTCATTGTTAAGTCGACGGAAGATTAGCAGTTCAACTAGTCCGAGCGCGCCAGACAAAATTATCTATCTACAACTTGCCAACAGTGGACCTCTGAATAACCCCACGGACTGACGAGCAGTTCAACTTCTGAGTTTGGGTGTTCACTACAAAATTTCGCAGCTCGATCTACTTGTGACGTCCAAGTCGGCCCAGAAGTCAAAAACCAGCCAGCCTGAAACCAGTGAACGACAGGAACTAATGCGATCACAAAAGCAATCGCAATCGTGAATTTTCTGATTTTTTTGAAGATATCTACGAAATCAACAAGAAATAAAATCCCACAGATCCATGCAAGAGTCATGGGCGCTACGAAATAGCGATCAGCAATACCGCCCATAATGAAACATGAAACGGCTAGAGCAATCGTTGATACTCCGAGAAAATATCGAATCTGATTGAATTTACTGAACCGAATGGGTTTAACCGTGTTGATAGTGAAAATAAGCAATGCAAAAAGTGTCGGAAAAAATATCCCCGAATACCAAAACAAACCCATACCTGGCCAAAGTGACTTGACACTTGATCCACTCCGACCTTTAATTGCGGTGCTTAGACCAACTTTTAAAACTTGGATGATGAAAGTTCCAAAAACCACAAATAATAGGCTCAATACTTTGCCGCGCAATTCACGGTCATGCGACCGCAAGAGCCAAAGCAGTGGCAACGAGGTTACGAGAAGAATTGGTTGACTCAGCCCAGCAATCAGTGCAACCACCGCAATCAATTTCGGGTATTTAATAATTGCGCTTCTAGAGCAAAAAGCAACTGCTACTGCCGCTGTCAGTGGAAATTTTATCATTCCGATATTGCCAATAGAACTCTCGTTGGCGTGCGGAGCGACAATCAAAACAAGTCCTGCAAGAGAAGATACGACTTGGCTTTTTGTTTCTTGAAAAATCATCGCACAGATAAATAGTCCGAGTGCAACCCAAATAAAGTTGACAACAGTTGATGATGCTATGGCGTGATATCTAATCGGAAAGATGGCGACAATTTCTGCTGCCGCGCGACCAGAAATTTCGAAATATTCAGGAAATGGTTTGAATAAAACCCATAGATTTTCTCTAACAGCGTCTGGAACATAGGTGTAACCAGTGTCGGCGCCGATGCGATTGATTGCTTTCCAGTCTCGCGCGAATATAACGATGGTGTAAAAAAAACCTGTCGCAAGAAACCACCAACTTTGAGTAAAAGTTTGTTTCGTTGTCATCAGAGCAGATCTTACTGCGGTGGTTAACTTGTCAATTGATAGACAATGATTCCGATGAACTCTTTGATTCGATATGTGTTGTCATCAAGACTTGCAGTAAATGGAACGAAATTAAATAATGAAAGACTAAAACCCTGATCTTCTGTACCGAATGAAGAAACATCTGAGAAGTATCGATGAAACTCACGGACTGCGCGGCGCAAGTGAAAATCAGAGGTCACGATCGCGATTTTCGACTCTGGACTCACGCCAGAAAGTTTGAGTGCTTCAATTGGATGTTCTCTGGTGTTTAGCGAACCGGACTCGATGATGATGCGTGATTCGGCAAGACCCAACGAAACTGCATGCTCTGATGAGAGTTCGCCGTGCCGGGTTGATGCGCGCTCGTTTTCCGTGCCTGGTTGACCGCCAGAGAAGACGACTAATGCATTTGGATATTTTCGCCACAGTATTGACGCCGCATTTACTCGGCGCGTGCTCTCGGTACCCAAGAAATCTTCGGGTGGCGTCGCACCAACCTCGTAGCCGCCGCCTAATACGAAAATAAATTCAGGCGACCAGTCGGCTTTGGGTGAGGTCTTAGTGGCGAGAATCTTGTCGAAAATAGATGTCGCCACACCAGTAGAGAGAAAAACCAGAAATGCGATGCTGACGCGCGAAAGTAGTTTTACTGCGCGATTGATTTGTAGATTCTTAAAATTCACGAAAATAGCAACTACTAAAACAGCTATTAGTAGCCAAAGAGGATCAATCAGTGATCGCATCGTTCGGATTAAAAGTAACTTTTGTTGGATGACAGCCGAAACTTGAGGGTGTGAATCAAGATTTTTATGCCGTATTTGATTCCGTTAACTCGTGAGATCTCATCGCCATAAAAAGTTGGTATTTCAATTTCGACGATTCTCTGTCGGGCGCCGATCATCTGCAAGATAATTTGAGAATCAAAGTCAAAATAATCAGAGTTTTTTAAGTAATTAATTTTACGCAAAGCCGCAACACTATAGGCGCGGTATCCGCTGTGCCACTCGGTCAGCGAAACATTGGCCAAACAGTTTTGTAATGTCGTCAAGACTCTATTGCCGACATATTTGTAAAAAGGCATGCCACCTTGTCGTGCACCTCCTTGGGTGATCATCCGTGAACCAAAGACGACATCGGCGCGGCCAGAGATAATCGGCTCAACCATCTGCGGAAGATACTCGGGTGCATATTGACCATCACCATGCAGCAAAACAACCAAGTCAAGGTTCTTCTCAAGCGCCCACTGATACCCAGTTTTTTGGTTGCCACCGTAACCAAGATTGATTTCGTGGCGCACAATCGTTAATGGAAGCTGTGAGTTGCTTTGGTATTGCAAACCAACATTGTGCGTGTCATCAGTGCTGGCATCGTCACACACCAAAATTGAGTCAATTTGCTTTGTGAACTCAAGTGGAATTCGATCAAGAACTTTTGCCAATGTCTCTTGAGCGTTATAAGCGACGATCAAGATGCCAATTTTCATAAGTGCTTTATTTTACTACGGCCAATAAAAATTAATGTCGTCACGACAGACACCCAAATCAAAAATCGTTCCCCAACTATCGTTAAAGACTGGTGTGGCACCCTGCGGCATTGATTCGGTGTTTGGCGTGCCATCGTTATACAAAGTGTTGTACCAAACAAAGTAACGATGACCACAACGCTTCTTTTGAGCGGCGTCAAGTTGGAATTGATTGAAAACTGGTGGTCGCTTCGTAATTGAAAAGAGTTGTTGTG
>CAMAQQ010000138.1 GCA_945860575.1 Ferrithrix thermotolerans DSM 19514 | reverse complement strand
AGACACAGCCTTATTTTATTGTCAAATCTGAGGTTTCGGCTCAATTTCACACACAATTATAACAATGTTACGAAAAATCGTAGAGCATTATTTAGCACTAATCATCAACTTTTATCGCTGTTGCGGTGTCAAAAATTATGCCGACGCGTTCGCCAGTAGTCGCCTTGGTAAATCTCGAGACCAACAGCGCGCTGACCAAAGTATTTTCGGTATCAAGATTGACACGCAACAAAGTTGTTGAACCACCGAAGTGGTGTCCGACAATTGTCGCGTTGAACGAACCGATCACGCCAATCTCGCAGACCGAAACAGCATCTGGCCGCAGCATCACTTTTGCATCTCGATCAAAATTGCTTGCGTTTACGATCGAATTCGGCAACTCGTTCATTGCCCCAACAAAGCGAGCAACGAAATTATTTGCAGGGTTGAAATAAATTTCTCGCGGTGTGCCGATCTGTTGAACCAGCCCATCTTTGATTACACAAATACGGTCAGAAATACTCAGTGCCTCATCTTGATCGTGGGTTACAAAAATAGTCGCAACACCAACCTCTGTCTGCAACAATCGAATTTCGTCGCGCAATTCGGCTCGCACTTTGGCATCAAGCGCACTCAACGGCTCGTCGAGAAGCAATACTTGTGGCTCGAAAACTAGAGCACGAGCAAGCGCCACACGCTGCTGTTGACCACCAGAAAGTTGATGCGGATATCGATGTGCTAATCCGCCCAGTCGCACTCGTTCGATCACGGCAGAAATCGCTTTTTCGCTGGCACTTGCGTCTCGCCCACGAACTTTGAGTCCGAAACCGACATTTGCCGCAACATCCATGTGTGGAAACAAGCTGTAATTCTGAAACACCATTCCCATGTTTCGCTTATGCGCGGGAAGATCCGATATATCTGAACCGTTGAGCATTAACGCGCCTGCATCTGCCCTCTCAAAGCCGGCGGCAATCCGCAAGGCAGTCGTCTTGCCACAACCGCTCGGCCCCAAAAGTGTGACCAACTCGCCGGCGGCCACGTCAAGCGTGAACGCATCAAGCGCGACGACATCGGTAAACGATTTTGTTATTGCCGAAAACTTGAGAACTGGCTCATTGTTATTCATGTGTGTCTCCGCTCATATTCCAACTGCTGGCACGATTTGACCTTTTGAGCGCGAGAGCCGATTCATGATGCCGAACAGAGCAGCGCTCACAAACAGCAACACAAGTCCGACAGCGAAAGCACCTTGTGGGTTATCTCCTTGTGATTCGGCCAAGTATGCGGGAAGTGTAAATTTAAGCAACAACGAAGCGACCGTATATTCGCCGAGTACGACTGCGAAAGTCAAAAAAGACGCATTGACAACACCGACTTTGAGATTCGGCAAAATTACCGAGCCGATAATTCGCACCCAACCTGCCCCGAGAGATCGTGATGCTTCAATCAAAGTCTTGAGGTCAAGCGAACTTAGACCGGTATCGAGCGAACGAAATGAGAACGGTAAAGAAATCAAAACATAAAACGGCACGAGGCTGAACGGACTAGCCAGAAAGTCTGGCACGGTGCTGCGCATTGCGCCCGAAATGCCGACAACGAGCGCAATCGGTGGCACAACATAAGGCAGAATCGCCAACATTTCAACGAACGGTCGCGCCCGAGTCAAACGCACATGCACATATACGGTTGTCGGCACAAGAATCAACAGGCTCAATACCACACTGAGAACCGCCAGCTGAACGCTAAGCCAACTGGCTTCAAGAAATCTTGTGCTCGTGAACGCATCAAAAAGAGGCTCAATAGTCCAGCCTGACAAAATTGTTGAACGGCCAAGTTTGATCACGGGCACGCGTTGAAACGCAAACCTCGCCATTGCCAACATCGGCAAAATATAAAAGGCGCCGACGGTAACGAGTATCCAGGTTGAAAATGCCGACCGATTTTTCATCGGCGCCATTTTTCAGAAACTTGACGCAAAGCAAGAAACCCAGACATTGCGACAATCATCACGATTATCATCCACGCGGCCAATGCATAACCAAGATTCGACTTGCCGGTGATCGTATTGCCCTGTAAAAAGAAACGAATCTGCACCGACACAAGTCGAGTGCCCCCCGACGAGAGCGCGAATGCCGTGGCGTATGCCGAAAACGCATTGGCGAACAATAATAAGAATCCACCCAACAGTGATGGTGAGAGAAGTGGCACGCCGACCCGACGCCAATATTGGCGCGGTGAAGCCCCCAGATTGGCGGCGGCTTCTTTCAAGGTGACTTTTAATCCGTCAACAGCCGGAAGCATGACGAGTGTCATCAACGGAATTTGAAAATAGAGATAAACAAGCACGATGCCTGCAAACCCAGAAATTTTGAAACCCATGTCGGTCAGATTGATCCCGAATTCACTGAGAACTCGTGTGTACAAACCTTGCATGCCAAGTGAAGCAATAAAAGCAAACGCCAACGGAATGCCGCCTTGGTTGGCAGCCACTGCCGAATAACCAACCATCAAATTGCGCAAGCCACGAAAGCGATCCTGCGCCACGATTGCTATCGCCACGAGCGTGCCGATAACCATACCGATCAGTGCAGTGATTGCCGAAAGTCGAACACTAAAAAGTATCGCACTGAGATATTGTCCTGAAATTGCTTCGAGCATCGCCGGCTTGGTCGAACCGACAACGGGTTGCAACGCCAGTCGAAAAACACTGAATGCAGGCCACAGCAAAAACACCGCGACAAAAATTGTGAAAGGTGCGACACCCAACCAGCCGCGCGCCTTGGCAAAAAAATCAAAAGGGGCCCGCTGCAAGAGCGAGCCCCTATTTGATCCAACCACTAACGACATAAATTACTTGCGAATAACTTGCGAATTACTTGTCTGCTACTAACGGACCCCACTGTGCAGCGAGAATTTCTTTAGCGGCAGTGATTTGCTCTTGACTTGGAAACTTGATGCCAGCGGTAAGCGCTGGATCTGGAAGATTCTCCATCATTTCTGGTGTTACTTTTCCGGCTGCAACCAGCGCGTCAAATCGAGCAGGTATTGCTCCACCTTCGATGTAGCCAAGTGCGCCTTCGTCCGAGATCAAGTGATTGATCCAAAGTTTTGCAGCGTTCTGATGTGGGCTGCTCTTGACAACGCCTTGAGCGTAGTAGCCACCATAAACACCGTCAGTCGGCACGGTCACTTTCATAGTGACACCGTTTTCGGCAAGTGTTGGTGCCAAGCCTGGATAGTTGTATGTCCAGTCAAGAACGATTGGTGTCTCACCAGAAATTACTGATGCTGGAGTGACATCTGCTCCTGAAAGGTTGCCGCTCTTTTTGAGTTCGGCGAAATACTCGATACCCGGAAGAATGTCATCGAACGAACCACCGTTGGCGAGTGATGCCGCCATGACTGCAGCGAATGCAGCACCTGATTCACGAGGGTCACCGTTCAATGAAACGAGGCCTTTGTACATCGGATCTTTTAGCGACTCAAATGAGGTTGGTGCGGTTTCAACCACTGTTGTGTTCGCACCGATTGCCATCAATCCGTAGTAAGCAGCCACCCAGTTGCCACTTGCGTCTTTGAGTGTGTCTGGAATTTCATCCCAGTTACATGGCTCGTATGGCTCCCACAAACCTTTTGTAGCGAACTCTTGGGCGAATGCTGGCGAAACATCTACTGCGTCTGGCATGTCAGGTTGACCAGCCAAAGTTTCGACTGCTGTCAACTCGTCTGCTGACGAGCCATCTGGATTCGCTACTGGATTCTTGATCGCATATTTGTCGCGAAACGAAGCCAAGATACCCTTGTAATTAGCCCACGAGTCTGGCAAAGCAATCAAGTTGACTTGAGCTTCACCCTCACCCGCTGTAATGATTTCGGCTGACGGACAGTCGGTTGAAACTTCTTCTTCGACTACCGCATTTTTTACGGCTCCCTCGGATTCAGACGAATCTGAACCGCAAGCGCCGAGCACAAGACCTGCTACTGCAAGACCTAGTGCGATTATT
>CAMAQQ010000137.1 GCA_945860575.1 Ferrithrix thermotolerans DSM 19514 | reverse complement strand
ATGCCGGTTGCCGATGCGAGTTGAACGTTATCGCTGACGGCGCGGATCGCCTTACCTAAACGAGATCTCTGCAAAAATAAAGCGACGCTCACCAAGATGATTATGCCTAATATGGCCGTGGTCAAATCTCGCGGGGTGATTCCGATCGGACCGATCTCAAGATTTGTCTGCTTTGAATAGCTTGAGAGTTGCTTGGTGCGACCGCCAAACTGAAACAAGAATATGTTGCGCAACATAATCGACAATCCAACAGTAACGACGAGTTGCGAAATCAACCCGATTCCCCGTTTTGTGAGGCGCGCGAAAATACCCCAATTGAATAACAAACCGAAGCAACCACCCAACATGATCACCACCGGGCCCGAAATTAGAATCGGGATTTCTAGAATCACATTGAAATAGAATGCCATTAATCCACCAAATGTGACCATCTCACCGTGGGCGAAATTTGTCAAACCTGTTGTTCCGAAAACCAGAGATAATCCGACTGAACACATAGCGATGATGATTCCGAGTCGAATGCCATCAGACAGTCTTTGTAAAATGCGCTCCAATTCGGATGACCCTGCAACACCACTGTCACCTGTAAAAAACGTAACTCGTTTTGTGTTTGTAGTGAACAAATTCTGGTCTACTTTGACTTGGGCTAAATCTGCATCTATCAGCGTGAGGCCGTCCGGCAAAGAAGTCACATCAATATCGATTAAATAGTTATCTCGTGACGGCACCGCTACTTTGCAAAGTCCATCTTCGCCAGTGACTCCTTGACCAATAACTTTGCCATCCAGAGTCGTCACCACGACCGTTGCGCCGGCGACTGGTGTTCGCTGCGGTACATCGTTAACGACGATTTGGTTTTGTACGCTGGCGATTATCGCGAATTCGCTATCCTCCGCCGCCTGAGCAGAACCAGATATCAGACCGAGACCCGCAACAGATGAGCAGATCACCGATAGCAGAACCTTGAGCCAAATGTGACGAACCTTTTGCCCCCGTTCGTTCAACATCTTGGCTCTAATCTAAGCACAACTTATGTCAGTTTGGGAAGTCTTGAATTCCAATACAAATCGAGTGCACCGAGCCACACGGCCACCGAAATTGCCACATGGGCGGCGACTAATAAAACTGGTAACCCAGAAAAATACTGAACATAACCAATTAGTCCCTGCAATAGACCGATAGCAAGAAATCGCTCTAACGGATGAGCAAGGATTCGCCAAGAGACGTCATTTCTTCGTGCTGTCAGCAACAAAAACAATGCAGTTGCCAGACAGATCAACACCGAGATGCTGTGAATCCGCGCCGCAGTGCTGATAGCCAAATTAATGCGAATCGCATTTTCATCACCAGCATGAGGTCCAGACCCAGTCACTATCGTGCCAGTAACTACTGCGACCCCGGTCATGGCCAGAACAAGGCGAACCATTAACAAGCTTTTCTTATCGGTTAATTCAGGCTCACGACGCGGCAGTGCAATGTCGGATGTTCGAAAAATCCTCGCATGTTGTAACAACATGTAGGCATTACTCATCAAAAGGATACTCACCAAGAAATGCGCGATGTTTGAGAACGGATTAAGACCCGTCAGCACAACTAGTCCCCCGAGTAAAACTTGGACAAGTACCCCGATGACGAGCCCGGCAGACATCCCGATTAAATCTCGGCGCTTGGGTCGCAATCTTACCGAGAGCAGAACAGCAAGAATTACACTTGCCGCTACCACACCCGTGAATAGGCGGTTAATTTGCTCAATTGCTGCGTGCGAGTTCGAGACATCTACAAATTTTGATTCACTGCAACGTGGCCAGTCAGCGCAGCCCAAGCCTGAACCGGTCAACCTAACCAATGAGCCAGTGATAATTATCAAATAGAGTGATGCGAATGCAGTCTGCGCAACCCGAAGAAAGCCCTTTGGCGTGATCATTAATTCGCGCACGTTTAGTTGCCGCTCATTTGTGCGAAAAGCAAGGCTTGTTTCAAGTCAAGGGCAAAGAATTGGGCCCAAGTCGTGAAGAAAGAAACGGTTGAACAGCGTCGCATTGAGATTCTTGAGGCTACCTGCGACGTAATCATTGAACGTGGTTTTGCAGGTACTCGAGTGGCAGATGTCGCTAAACGTCTTGGCGTTTCAAACAGCCTAATTCACTATCACTTCGCGTCTAAAGAAGAGTTGCTCGCAGCGGCCTTTGAGCACTACGCAAATAAAGACCTCGCTGATATGCAGCGTGACAGTGCTTCGGCACCAACTGCGGTGGCAAAATTATGGCGACTGATTGAGAGTTATGTGCCTGAAGGCAGTGACGACGTCGAGTGGATGTTGTGGATCGATGCTTGGGGCGAAGCGTTAAGAAATCCGAAAATGAAACCCATCAGTCAAGAGCTAGACGCTCAATCAATTGCTGTTTTCGAGAAGGTACTTCGAGCCGGAAACGAATCAGGTGAGTTTCACTGTGTTCATCCTCGCGAGTCTGCGACTCGTATCTCAGGATTAATTGATGGACTGGCCGTGCAATACGCGGCTCACGAGGGTGTTCTTAAACGAAAAGAATTCATTCGACTAATGCGGCAACTTGCGGCCGCCGAGACAGGCTTATCGCCTGATGATATTCGAGATTCGCGACGTTCAGCCAAAACATCCAATGGTTCAAACAAACAGATCGATGACGATGCCCCACGACCAGCGTCGTTGGCGACTGATTTTGACTTGAGGCAGTTGCTCACGATGTATGCAGACGCAATGAGTCGCTCAGATGTTGACGCGGTGATGCTCTATTTCACTGAAGATGCCGTGATTAGTGTCAATGCCCATTCGTTCAGCACAACCGAGCAGATTCGGCAAAATTTTGCAGAGCAGTTTTCGGGTGGCGAGTTGATTATTGAGGTTCCGCTAGTCACTGCTTTCTTTGCGGATGAAGGCAACGGTACGGCCTATGGAAACATGACAATTGAACGGCGGCACGCCAAGGCAGGATCTAAGCCGGTAATCGACCTGGTTCGCGGAATCGATACTTATCGTCGTACATCCACTGGTTGGCGATGTAATCATCGCCAACGAACAACAATCTAAGAAGCGACAAAAAAGTGCCGATCGAGTTCGAAGAAGCCACTACCGAGGCATTTGCCTTGATCAATGATCCCAAAACTTTTGTTCGGGCTGTTTTATCTGGTCGTCGAAGAAACATGACGCCAAATGCCGAAAAAATCGAGATCAGACCAATCAAACTCAAAAATGAAATCAAGTTGCAAATGATCGAAGTCGCCGGAACAATCTCAAAAACTACGAATCATGAACTTGGCTCTGACAATCTGCACACGTTAATGAACTCGGGTTTTGCAAATATTCTCATTGAAAGCGTTTCTCAGACGATGACCATCCGATTTACAAAAAAAGGTGACGCTCAAGTTTTTGTTGAACAGGCGAATAAGGCTCAGTCACTGTCTCATGACAAGCAAAAGACGCGTCTTCTTGATCCGGGCAATCCATTTTTGCGAGAAGTCGGAATCTCCGACACACAGGGTCGAATCAAGCCGACGAAGCAAGATAAATACTTACAGGTTGAAGAATTTCTACGGATACTTGTTCCAACATTGAATAACGCGATTGAAGCGGGCCTTATATCAGTCGGTGGCGATGCGCCAATATCGATCGTTGATCATGGATGTGGCAACGCATATTTAACATTTGCTGCTCATCAATATTTAGTTGACAAATACCCCAAAATCAAAGTAATTGGCATTGACCAACGTGAACAATCAAGACTTCATAACACTGCGATCGCGAGTCGCCTTGATATTGGGCAGTCAATAGAGTTTCGGGCGGAGAAGATCTCAGAAACTGATATTGCGCCTGCTGATGTAACTATTGCCCTGCACGCGTGCGATACAGCAACTGACGATGCAATTGCCTGGGCCATCAAGAACAATTCAAAATTGTTGTTAATCGCTCCTTGTTGTCATCATGATCTTCAATCGCAGTTGTCGAACGTCCCTGAGCCTTGGTCAACAATCACCAA
>CAMAQQ010000136.1 GCA_945860575.1 Ferrithrix thermotolerans DSM 19514 | reverse complement strand
TTATGCAACGAACCACTCAACAGAACATCAATGGCTATGAACGCTAAACCACCGATGATTAACGGCACCATCGAAGCTTTACTGCCGACCAGAACAATAGTCGAAACAATTATCAAGAAGGATCCAAAGAGCGGTTTTTGAAAAGAATTATTCAAGAAGATAAAGACCAGTGAGAATAAGAGAATAAGTGCAAAACTGTAAGACGATGAATAAATGTTTAAGGGAGTCATAAATGACATAAACCTGGATGAAACCATCGACAAGACTGCTATTACTGCGACGGGTGCGAATTTGCCCTTAAAAACCAAACGGGCTATCGACCAGACAATACACATCATTACGAACACCAAAATAGGGATGGAAGCTATACCGGTCACTGCGAATGGTTCCAGATCGCCAACTGAACCTACCGTCCCTTGCCATGCAAACGAAAGCCAGTGGTAATTAATTTTGGTTCCGGCCATAAAAATAGTGTCAGTATTTCCATATTTGACAACCGAATTTACCATTGACTCGTTAAAAATTGAGTCGGGATACTGTCTCGTTCCGCTAGTTAGATTCCACCAAGCAGAGCTTCTATAGTCTTCAACGTTGAATAATATTTTCAACCGTATGAGCATCCCTACCAAACCAAGTAACCCTATTAAGTTCGCAACTAACACTTGCGATCTTTGACTTGACCGATTGTCAAATCTCCAGAAGCACCAGATCACAACAAGCACAAAAGAACCTGTAATCGGTATCAACCAATTCCATAAGCTACAAATTGTTAACAGCGTCGCCGAAATAACTAATAAATGATCAGAGAATAAAACTTCATTTTGAGAGATTTTTTTATCGGGACGCGGAAGCTTCGCGCAAATCAGAACCCCGATAACTGGTAGGACCACCCAAGAAATTGACTTCGGCAAAACTGTTCGAAATATTTGACTAGATAACAACGAGATAGCAAAACCAATCGCCCCACCCATCCCAATAAGTTCAATAAAGTTTACCGCACGCTCTGTTACGAAGCGGTTCCAAATAAATGCTCCCATCGCTACCTGCAATCCACTTACAGCGACGATGATTAACGTATCGTGATTACTAATTCCACCAAGCAGAAAAATGCTCACAAAAAAAGCAACAACCACCAATAATTTTGCCGCCGCAGACATGATAAATATTCTCGGATTGGCTAGTGAAATCAAAATTCGCATCAGTCAGACCGATCGAGCTCAAGAATTGCTCCTGCACGATTTTCAAAACGTACGACTGCATGATTTTTCCAACTTCGCGTCTGAGTTACCGCATAATCAGCTACGACCCAATCAACTCCGTAATCGAGCAAAGAATCAAGTGTGATTTGAGTCGGCTTGTTCACGAATTGTTCGATTAAGACTCTGCGTCTTTCTCTTTCCGGAACAAGATTCTCACTGTTTGCTGGCATGACCCCTTCAACGAGCAATTGTCGTCTTGAAATCGCCGATGTCAGACTCCAAAGCGCCAAGCAGCTAGGCGGATATTCGTGAGTGTCAGAGCAATAGCGATTCGTGGCAACCAAATCGTCGACTTGTGAGTTATCTCGAAGCCAAATCAACAGTTCTCGATACACGGGCGCACCTGAAATGGTGTCCGCATCGTCTACCCGCAGGTCGTGATAATCACCACCATCTTGATAAAAACCTGAGGCGAAAGATACATAACTGCCCAAGGTACCTGAAGCGATCAATGAGACAGCTACTAGGCCCAGAGCATGACGTGATTTGTATCTAAACAATACTCGCGCGACAGCACACAAAACTATGCAAACAATTAGTGGGATGAGAACTGCGAGTGACGATTTGTAAACTACAGGCGCTGAGTTTCCGCTTACGCGATCAAATCTAGACCAACTGACTTTGGAGGCCAGCAACCCAATTATTAAGGCAATGGCTATTCCGTTAGACACTTTTACTCCACTTCCAAACCTTAAATTACAAATAGCAACAATTGAAATCGGAAGGATTAACGCGATCGCGGTTTGGATGAGATAGGCAAGGTTTTCACCGTCATCATAAAACGAAATACCGAGAATAAGGCTTGAAATTCCACCTGCCAGCGAAAATACCAAGACAAACTTTGTGGATGAATTCGTAATTGTTCGAACCCAAAATGCACCCGTCAGTGAATACGTGATGAGGAACAAAATGCTCACTACCCCGATCGCGAAGACCTCGAAGGGCAACCCAGCAGACATGAAAGCCTTCTGTCTAAAAATGGTTCCGAAACCAAACTTGATTGAATCGGACGAACTCGAGTTTGCAGAGTAATAGACGAAATACCAAACCGATATCACAGCAAGAGCCGATACTGACGAGAGCAAGAAGGTGTGTGTCAAATCTTTGTCTTTTTGGAGTAGCGAAACGAGGATTGCAATCAGCAAACCCACAATCAATGGCACAGCAGAACTGACTTTGCTTCCCAAAAGCACCGCGGTGAAGAGAAACACTAAAGACCCGTTAGCGACGAACTTTGTCTTATCGATGCTTAGCAGCAAAATAACAAGCGCAAAAAGATAGATCAATGAGAAATTGAACGAATACGAATACGGATGCAATACCCGCACAAACGGGATCGGACCAGCACACATTGATGCCACAGCAAGTACCAAAATCGGAGTACTTACGCTGCTATTTGTGAACCGACCTGCAAACGCCGCGACAAGGCACATGATCATAAAAATGACGATCACCGGAGCCGCGAGACCAGAGACAGCAAACGCATCAGTTTGATGGAGCGCGTTCAAAGTGTCGTTCCACGCGAAGGAAAACCAGTGATATTGAATTTTGGCACCCGCAAAAAAGATGTTGTCACTATTGCCATACAACCCAACCGAATTCATCATTGATTCGACGAATAACACATCGGGGTCCTGTATTTTTGCGAACCGCCAAACCCACCAGACAGGATTACGAATCTTCTCTAGTGAATTCAAAACCAACAATGCATTCACCGACAGAAATAGCCCGACTATGCCTATGAAATCAACAACAAAATTCTGCCATTTCGAAAAAATCATCTTGAATTTTCGCGAAATGAACCATGCTGTGAGTGTGCCTAATGCCAGTGCTGCTGGTATCAACCAATACCAAAAGGTACTGAGAGCGATTACCGTCCCCGAAATGATTATTAAAATCTCACTTAATTCATCACTTCGTTTATTGAAACTCAGAGTTGTTTTTCTCGACGCTCGTATTGCCACGACTAACGCAAATAAAGGCAAGATTGCCCACTTAACAGACCCAGGTAGGAGTGTTCTGAATAATTGACTCGAAGCCAAGGCCAAGGCGAATCCAATCGCCGCGCCCATGCCAACCGCTTCTGCGAAAACAACTTGATATTTAGATCGATAGACCAACCAGACGAAACCGCCGATCGCCGTTTGAATTGAAACCATCAAAACAATCACGGCTATATCCACAGATCTCATGCCACATATCGCAAAAACAACTACCAAAAACAGAATGCTGAGCGCTGATTTGATCGCCAAATCTCTACTCAATGTGCGCACCACGCAATTCTAGAACTAAGTGTTCGGGTTAAAATGTAGATGCCACGATCAATCTAAGTAATAAGGTGGGGTTGTCGTGACCAAGAATTCTCAATTAATCGCAGAACTGGGCTTCTATCCGTTTGACGACATTGCTTGGGCTTACGACGAATTATGGACTGCGACAGCAAGTCGATGCTCGTGGTTGCCACGCAAACTTACGCGAAGCACAGAACCATCAAAACTTTGGCTTAGCGAGACTCAATTTATCAGCCAAACTTGTGGCTGGCCGCTCGTAACGCGACTTCGAGATACCGTTCGGGTCGTCGGCGCATTTCGCCAGACCACACCAGAATCAGCAAGTCATTTTTATCGCAGCGTCGTAGTGGGCCGCGTAGACGGTACACCATTTGATTTTCAAGGTTCAATTGCCGCTGTCAACGAACTTGAAAGTCTTTCGGGATGGATCAGCCTGATAGCGGCCATACATGGCCCGCAAGAAGTATGGCGTGGTGATATCAAAATTTCTGGGTCGCACGCCGAAAGTGTGCGCAT
>CAMAQQ010000135.1 GCA_945860575.1 Ferrithrix thermotolerans DSM 19514 | reverse complement strand
ACCCAGAAGGAAAATTTGTTGGTAACCAGGGTGACCCTTATAAGCCAGAGCTAATTGTTCGCGATCTAGATATGGACAAAATTAAAACTGTTCGTGATCGTTGGGCGTTTTATCGAGATCGTCGCCCAGACGCTTACGACGAACTTGTTGAGCGCTAAAAACAACCAAATATTTTTACAAATAAAACCACGGAAGGAATCATGGCACGCACACTTATAAAAGACGGAACAGTTGTCAGCCCGACCGGACGGCACGACTTTGATGTGCTCATCGAAGGTGAAACAATTTTGGCCCTTCTTGAGCGAGGCAAATCAGACTCGTTAAGTATCACTGCCGACAAAATTATTGACGCCAAAGGCAAATATGTAATTCCTGGTGGCATTGATGTGCACACCCACATGGAGCTTCCGTTTGGTGGCACAGCAGCAGTTGATACTTTTGAGACTGGAACGATCGCAGCGGCCTGGGGTGGCGTCACAACAATTGTTGACATGGCGTTACAGCGATACGGAGAAAATGTTCACGAAGGTTTAGCCGAGTGGCATCGCAAAGCGGGTGGCAACTGTGCAGTTGACTATGCGTTTCACCAGATCATTGGCGGCGTCGACGAACAATCACTTAAAGACATGACATATTTGGTCGACCACGAAGGTGTAACGAGTTTCAAGTTGTTCATGGCTTACCCTGGCGTTTTTTACAGCGATGACGGACAGATTCTGCGAGCGATGCAAACTGCCAGTGAAAGCGGCGCAACGATAATGATGCACGCTGAGAACGGCATCGCTATTGATGTTCTCGTTCAGCAACACATCGCACGCGGTGACACTGATCCTAAATATCACTCTTATTCTCGCCCAAGTTTGCTTGAAGGTGAAGCAACAAATCGTGCAATCGTGCTATCTAAAGTCGCCGGCAATGTGCCTTTATATATCGTTCACATGTCGGCATCTGAAGCGCTGAATGCGCTGGCCGAGGCGCGTCACGAGGGTCTCAATGTATTCGGTGAGACTTGTCCGCAATATCTATATATGACGCTTGAAGATCATCTGGCTCGACCAGGCTTCGAGGGCGCAAAATTTGTTTGTTCGCCACCAATTCGCAGCAAGCACGACAAGCATGATCACCATGGCGATTTGTGGAAGGGATTGCGAATGAACGAATTAGCAATCGTTTCAACGGATCATTGCCCGTTTTGTTACAAGGATCAAAAAGAACTCGGCATTGGCAACTTCTCGAAAATTCCAAATGGTATGGGTGGGGTAGAGCACCGCATGGAGCTCATTTATCAGGGTGTCGTACAGGGCGAACTCTCACTTGAGCGCTGGGTTGAGACATGCAGCACCACGCCGGCTCGGATGTTCGGCATGTACCCGCAAAAAGGTGTAATCGCACCTGGTTCAGACGCCGACATTTTGGTTTGGGATCCCAATAAAAAGACGAAGATCGGAATTAACGACAAACATCACATGAACATGGACCACTCTTCTTGGGAAGGCACTGTGATTGACGGCAAAGTTGACACGGTACTTTCGCGCGGGATGGTAGTAATTGAAAATGATAAATACACTGGTCGCAAAGGTCACGGCAAATTCATCAAGCGTGGACTCTGTCAGTATCTCAACTAATTAAATAACGCATTAAATTTTTTAAAACAAACAGGAGAAATCATGAATCGTATTAGTCATTGGGTTAACAACAAAGTTGTCGCCGGCACATCAGGAAAGTCAGGCAAAGTTTTCAATCCAGCAACTGGCAAACAAGAGTCAGAAGTTGACTTGGCCAACATCGCCGATGTTGATGCGGCAATCGCTTCAGCCAAGGCCGCGTTTCCTGCTTGGCGCGCGACAAACTTGTCTCGCCGTGCAGAAATCATGTTTCGAATGCGCGAACTCGTTGATGCCAATCGCAAAGAAATTGCTTCATTGCTGACCCTAGAGCACGGCAAAGTGCCAAGTGACGCTCTCGGAGAAGTCGCGCGCGGTCTCGAAAATATCGAGTTTGCTTGTGGTGTGCCGGCAATGCTCAAGGGTGGATATTCGGAGCAGGCTTCAACCGGTGTAGATGTCTATTCAATTCGCCAGCCGCTTGGCGTTGTTGCGGGTATTACACCGTTTAATTTTCCGGCGATGGTTCCGATGTGGATGTTCGCCAATGCAATTATGTGTGGCAATACTTTCATTTTAAAACCAAGCGAAAAAGATCCGTCAGCCTCGATGTTTATAGCCGATTTATTGCGTCAAGCAGGTTTGCCTGACGGCGTCTACAACGTCGTGCATGGTGACAAAGTTGCCGTTGATCGTCTGCTCGAACATCCAGATATTGCTGCGGTGAGTTTCGTGGGTTCGACACCGATTGCTAAATATGTTTACGAGACCGGAACAAAAAATGGCAAGCGAGTACAGGCCCTTGGTGGTGCGAAGAATCACATGCTGGTCTTGCCAGATGCCGATCTTGACATGGCCGCTGATGCTGCAATCAGTGCTGCATACGGTTCAGCCGGCGAGCGATGCATGGCTGTTTCGGTTGTTCTCTCAGTCGACACGGTTGCTGATGCACTCGTTGAAAAAATCAAAACTCGCGTGCCAAACATCAAAGTTGGCGCAGGCACAGATCCAGCAAGTGAGATGGGTCCATTGATCAGCCGCGAACATCGCGACAAGGTGGCTGGTTATGTAACTGGCGCAGCAAAAGAAGGCGCAAAAGTCGTGATTGACGGCACCGACAAAGCCAAAGACGAAGGTTTCTTCTTGAATCCAAGTTTGATTGATCATGTCAAACCAGGAATGAAATGTTATGACGAAGAAATTTTTGGGCCGGTACTTACGGTCATGCGCGTCAAAAGTTACGACGAAGGTCTACAAACGATTAACGACAACCAATTTGGTAACGGCACGGCAATTTTCACTCGTGACGGTGGCGTCGCGCGCCAGTTTCAATATGAAGTAAACGTCGGGATGGTCGGCATCAACGTGCCGATTCCAGTTCCGGTTTCGTATTATTCGTTTGGCGGTTGGAAGGCAAGTTTGTTTGGCGACCAACACATGTATGGCCCAGAAGGAATCAACTTTTATACGCGCGGTAAGGTCGTGACCTCACGATGGCCAGACCCACGAACATCGCAAGTTGATCTCGGCTTCCCACACAACCGGTAATCAAAATGGATATTGGTATTGTTCTTCAGACAACGCCACCTGCAAGTCAGGTGATTGATCTCGCAGTACAAGCCGATGCCCAAGGTTTCTCGCATGTGTGGACATTTGATAGTCACATCTTGTGGGAAGAACCATTCGTTATCTACAGTCAGATTTTGGCGAAGACTCGCAATGTCATCGTCGGACCAATGGTTACCAACCCGGCGACTCGTGACTGGACGGTAACGGCAAGTTTGTTTGCGACATTAAATGAAATGTATGGCAACCGAACCGTGTGTGGCATTGGTCGTGGCGACTCGGCAGTGCGAGTAACAAACGGCAAGCCGACAACTTTGGCGACACTGCGCGAAAGTATTGATGTAATTCGTGAACTTTCGAATGGTCGCGAAATTGACTACAACGGGTCGAAAATAAAATTCGAGTGGGCGTCAAAAAGTAAATGTGAAGTTTGGGTTGCCGCCTATGGGCCAAAAGCGTTGCAATTAACCGGCGAAGTTGGCGATGGATTTATTTTGCAACTTGCCGACATTGATATCGCGGCGTGGACTATTGATGCCGTTCGCAAAGCCGCTCGCGATGCAGGCCGAGATCCGCAAAGTGTAACAATCTGCGTTGCGGCGCCGGCATATGTCGGCGACGACATGACGCACATGCGCGAACAATGCCGCTGGTTTGGTGGCATGGTCGGCAATCATGTTGCTGACATTGTCTCGCGATACGGCGACTCGAGTGTCGTGCCAGCGGCTCTGACCGATTACATAAAAGGTCGCCAAGGTTACGACTATAAACAACATGGTCAAGCAGGAAACACACATACAACTTTTGTGCCCGATGCAATTGTCGATCGGTTTTGCATCCTCGGCAAAGTTGATGAGCATTTGAAGCGGTTGAAAGAGTTGCAAGAAATCGGTGTTGATCAA
>CAMAQQ010000134.1 GCA_945860575.1 Ferrithrix thermotolerans DSM 19514 | reverse complement strand
GGTGCAGTTTGGGTTCTCACGCCTTCAGTCGAATCTGCCGACGCGACATTTGAGACTCTTGCGAAAATCATCACATCACTTGGCGCCGAAGTCGTGGTGCTCGATGCTCAGCGTCACGACCGTCTCGTCGCGGTTGTTAGTCATCTTCCACATCTGACGGCTGCGACGCTGATGGGCTTGGCTCATGTAACAGCAGAAGAGCATGTCGCTGTGTTGCGACTTGCTGCCGGCGGGTTTCGCGACATGACCAGGGTTGCGTCTGGTCAACCACAAATTTGGATTGATATTTGTCGCGAGAACCGTGATGCAATTCTGGATGCGTTAGACGGGATGATTTCTGGTCTAACCGAAATGCGAAGGATTGTCGACAAACAAGAAAACAAAGAGTTGTTACAACGGCTGCAGACTGCGCGATCAGCGCGTGCGAATTTGCCGGGTCGCGTGCATGAGCTGATGGATGTGTGCGAAGTGCGTGTGCCCATTCCTGACCGTTCGGGTTCTGCCGCCGAGATTTTTACTCTTGCCGCCGATCTTGGTGTAAACATCGCCAACTTTGAAGTGTCACACTCGGTTGAAGGTGATCGCGGAATATTGGTGTTGATTATTGATAAAGCCAGCGCAGAGATGTTTCGTGGTGGCTTGATGGCACGAAAGTTTCGCCCGACGATCCAATCAGTTTCATGACCGAGTCGGGTCGTGAACAGATAATACGAGTCCCGGGATCAAAATCAATAGCAAACCGTGCATTGATTTGCGCTGCTCTTGCAGAGACACGCTCAGTTATCACGAATTGTGCGCCTGGTGATGACACGCAGGCGATGCTTGAATCGCTCGAAACTCTGGGAGTCAAAACTTTGCAAGATGGCACGACTATTAGAGTCGAAAGTCAAATTGATCTTAAAGCGACTCAGCCGCAGCAACTGCGAACTCGGCTCGCTGGCACAACGTCTCGTTTTTTAACCGCGTTATGCGCGTTGCGTTCTGGTCAGACCACTATTGATGGCTATGCACCATTAAGAAATCGTCCCATGATCGGCTTGCATGATGCTTTGTCATCACTTGGGGCATCTGTTAAAAGTTTGAATATCCCTGGTCATCTGCCCGTGGTCGTGCAACGTGGCAGTTCGTGGCAGGCACGTATCGCGATTGACTCGACCACTTCAAGTCAGTTCATAAGCGCACTCATGATGATCGCGCCGTATTTGCCAGACGGTCTTGAAATTGAATTGAGAGGTGAGGCTGTTTCGCGTGGCTATCTAGATATGACCGTTGGTGTAATGCGAGCGTTTGGTGCTCAGACCGAGATTGCCGGAAATGTGATCTGGGTGAGTCCAGGCGCGTATCAGGGTGTTGATTTTGCTGTTGAACCAGACGCTTCATCGGCCTCTTATCCGAGTGCAGTCGCGGCAATCACTGGTAGGCGGTTAACAATTGAAGGATTGAACAGAAACAGTTTGCAACGCGATGTTGAATTCTTTGACGTGCTTTCGCAAATGGGATGTGAAGTTCGCCAGCAGCAAGACGGCATTTTAATTAGTCGCGACTTGGGTCAACCGTTGCGTGGTGTTTCCGTAGATATGTCGCAGATAAGCGACTGCGTTCCAACCCTCGCAATAGTTGCACTTTTTGCTGATTCGCCGACCATAATTTCGGGAGTCGGGTTCATTCGCGCCAAAGAAAGTGACCGAATTGGTGATCTGGCTCTTGAATTAAGAAAACTTGGTTCACAAATTGATGAGCATCCTGATGGCTTGACTGTGACACCCGCTGTATTGCACGGTGCGAGTTTGGCGACACACGATGACCATCGTCTGGCGATGGCGTTTGCGGTTGCAAAATTGCAGGTCAAGAGCATCGAGGTGCAGAACCCCGAAGTGGTCTCAAAAAGTTGGCCAAGTTACTTCGAAGATTTTGAAAGTTTTTTCAAAAAATAAAACGAAGAGTCGTCGGGCGCCAAGAAAATGTTCTATAATTAATTTTCGTCGTCCAAAGGAGTGTGGGTTTGACATCAGCGCGTGAAATTATGACCTGGGAGTCGTTCGGTGTTGCAAGTCGTGAACTGGCAATCAAGGTCGCTGATGACGGATACGAGCCGGACATTATTTTGGCGATTGCTCGCGGCGGATTAATGGCTGCTGGTGCACTTGGATACGCGCTATCGGTCAAAAACACTTACACACTGAATGTCGAGTTTTACACGGGTGTTGACGAACGATTGCCAATACCAATTGTCTTGCCGCCCGTCCCAAATTTGGTCGACCTTAAAGACTCTCGAATTTTGATTGTTGATGATGTGGCCGACACGGGTCACACGCTTAAATTGGTGAATGATTTTTGTCATGGTCAAGTCAAAGAGTCGCGCATTGCCGTTCTCTACGAGAAGCCTGGGTCAATTGTTAAATGCGAGTATGTGTGGAAGATGACCGATCAGTGGATCAACTTTCCATGGAGCGACCAAGAGCCAGTGGCCAAGCGCGAATTTAATGTTCGCGACGCGTGATTCGCAAAATATAGATCGCGCTTAATCAACCGCGCTTAATCAACCGTTTAAAATAGTTTGAGCGGCGTTTTTGCCGCTTGCACCCCAAACACCAGCACCCGGAAACGTGGCAGCGCCCGTTAGAAAGAGGCCTTTTATCGGCGTTGTATAGCGAGTCAGTTCAGGTTGAGAATTCAGTAATGCGGCAAGTGGGCCACCTGAGAAACTTGTTGCGTGACCCTTTGGTAGAAAGAATTCGGTTTCGTAACTAGCAGGTGTCATGCATCGCCAATTAGCGATCGACTCAATGAAACCTGGTTCAACAAGTTCTGCGTATTTATGTAGCCACCTCTCGGGTTCGGCATTTGTTTGCCAGCCACCCTTAAACGAAAACGGGGTAAATAACGCCTCGAGGCTAAACACCTCATCGTGTCCGTTGCTCATGCTCGGGTCGAGTACCGACGGCAAGTTCACGAGCATCGCGGGGCGATCAAGAATCTCACCACGGCTGATCATCTCAAAGCCACGATGCAAATCTTGGGTGGTGGGGCTGACGACCATAGTGGCACTCAGCGGGTCTACGCCAAGATTTTGCATCAGTTGTTCGTCAACATTGCGATAAATCGGACGCGAAGTAATTCGAGCATCGATTTTCGATTCGTATCCTTCATAGTGCGGGGTAGTGCGCCATTTTTCAACAAGTGTTTTGGCGCTGGCTGGCGGATTCTTTAACCACTTCAAAAAAGTATCGTGTGGGTTGCACGCCGAAACTACGATCGGTGCGCATATCTCAGTGCCGTCGGTAAGTGTCACGCCTCGTACTTTTGATTGCTCGCAAAGAATGCCAGAGACATGCGTGCTGGTCATGACCACGCCTGAGTTCGATTCGATACTGCGGCGCAATGCGAGCGGCACCATTCCGCTACCGCCGACAGGTCTGCCAACTTTCGCCACATGGCGCATCGCATATGTCAGAGCGCCGAGCCCTGTGCCAGGTGTGTGCGGCGATACGCCCCACACTGTCGGGCCGATCGCTAGTGCGGGGCTAATCAGTAGTTCTGATTTAAAATATGTGCGCAAAACTTGTGATGCCGACTTTTTGCTCCAACGCAACATTGTTGTAACACCTTTGCCACGGCGCGCGACCACTTTGCTGATCAGCGATGTTCGGGATGGAACTTGGCTTGCTGCTTCGAGAATCAACTCAACGACTGGCATTGAATCTTTGGCATATTGCCGATAACCGTCAACTTCATCGGGGAAGAATTGTTTGATTACTTCGAGAGTTCGATTCAAATCATTGAAGTGTGGCCAGATACGTCGGTCATCCCATGATGTAGATAACTGAGTCGGGTCTGCGTCGAGATATTTCAATCCATGGCTCGCTAAATCCAAATCTTGCATCACACCAGTTGTGCGGAAAGTCAGATGATCGCAATTACAAATATTCACCGTGACGCCGTCGTATTGTTCGCTCGAAGCCGTGCCCCCAACTTGCGATCTGGCTTCGATTACTAATACACGCTGTCCTGCTTTGGCGAGATACGCGGCGCAAACCAAGCCGTTGTGGCCCCCACCGATAATGATTGCATCAAATTTTTGAGAAGTCAGGTCGT
>CAMAQQ010000133.1 GCA_945860575.1 Ferrithrix thermotolerans DSM 19514 | reverse complement strand
GATCTTGTTGTTGATGTTTGCGGCCGGTCTCGCAGGCAAAACTGTGCATGAATTTCGCGAACTTCTCGGGCTTGAGACTGGATACTTGATTGAGTCAGCATGGACAATAGAGACGGGCATTTGGGCAGCGGGCGGAACTTTCTATGACTTCATGAAAGGCTTGTTCGGCTGGCATGCAAACCCAGAGCGTTTGCGAGTCGGAGCTTATTTCGTATACCTAATCCCTGTGTTGGCAATTTATTTGAAGAGTCCAAAATCGGGTAAGCAACTAGTCTCTTAATCTATGACAGTTCGCGATGACGGTACGCCTGTAAATGTAAAACCGCGAAGTCGCGATGTAACCGACGGAATTCAAAAAGCAGCCTCGCGCGCGATGTTGCGCGCGGTCGGTCTTGGTGATGACGATTGGGTAAAGCCACAAGTTGCAATTGCCTCGTCTTGGAACGAAGTAACACCGTGCAATATTTCGTTGAAGCGACTTGCAGCGCGCGCCAAAATTGGCGTGCGTGTAGCAGGCGGTGTGGCACTCGAGTTCGGCACGATCACCGTTAGCGATGGCATCAGCATGGGCCACGAGGGTATGCGTGCGTCGCTTGTAAGTCGCGAAGTGATTTGCGACAGCGTTGAAACCGTGATGCATGCAGAACGATTTGATGGATTTGTCGGTTTGGCTGGTTGCGACAAGAGCATCCCGGCGATGTTGATGGCCGCAGCACGACTCAATTTGCCGAGCGTTTTTGTTTATAACGGATCAACCTTGCCTGGCGTACACAATGGCAAAAACATCGACATCACAACTGTGTTCGAAGCGATCGGTGCGTGCGCCGCAGGCAAGATGACCGAAGATGAACTCGGCGAAATCGAACGCGAGGCATGCCCAGGCGAAGGTGCCTGCGGTGGCATGTTCACGGCAAACACAATGTCGAGTATCGCCGAAGCGCTTGGCATGAGTTTGCCGGGCAGTGCATCACCGCCCGCAGTTGACTCTCGTCGCGATGATGATGCGCAGCGCGCCGGTGAAGCAGTCGTCAACTTGTTGCGCCTTGGCATTTATCCGCGCGACATTATGACTAAGAAAGCATTCGAGAACGCAATCGCGGTTGTTAATGCACTCGGCGGCAGCACCAATGCTGTGTTGCACTTGTTGGCCATCGCCAATGAGGCTGGCGTTCCGTTGGCGCTTGATGATTTCAATCGCATTGCAGCAAAAGTTCCTCATATTGCAGATACAAAACCTGGCGGCAAATATCACATGACCGATATTGATCGAGTCGGCGGTGTGCCAGTTGTTATGAAGCATTTGCTTGACGCTGGTTTGTTGCACGGTGATGTATTGACAGTTACCGGAAAGACGATGGCTGAAAACTTGGCTGAGTTGAACCCGCCGGCACCAGACGGCGAAGTGATTCACTCATTGTCGAATGCAATCCATGCACAAGGTGGATTAAATATTTTGCGCGGTTCACTCGCACCAAACGGTGCAGTAGTGAAAGTTGCCGGTCTCTCGGCTGATCAAATGCACTTCGAAGGACCGGCGCGAGTTTTTGACGGCGAAGATGGTGCAATGGCAGCAATTATGTCGGGCGATATTAAACCTGGCACAGTACTCGTGATTCGTTACGAAGGACCAAAAGGTGGCCCGGGCATGCGCGAAATGTTGGCGATCACTGGCGCGATGAAAGGTGCTGGTCGCGGTGGCGACTGCGCATTAATTACTGACGGCAGATTTAGCGGTGGCACCTGGGGTTTTTGTATTGGTCATGTTGCGCCAGAAGCCACCGACGGTGGACCAATTGCATTTATTAATGACGGCGACAAAATTTTGATTGATGTGCCATCGTTGAAAATTGATTTGCTAATTTCTGATGCCGAAATGCTCAATCGTAAAAAAGGCTGGAAGCCGAACCCTCCGCGTTACACCAGCGGTGTGTTGGCTAAATTCGCCAAACTTGCACAAGGCGCAGATCGTGGAGCGATCACCAACATCATCGAATAACTGAATCCAATTAGTACTTGCATAAAATGCAAGATATATTGCACTTAATGAAATCACCAGCTCCTCCGCTGTTGCCTATTTTTCGTTCACGGGTGCAAGCAGAGATTCTCGGCTTAATTCTTTGGTCGAGTCCAAAAGAATTCAGCCTGACTGATATCTCAAGGCGAGTAGGCGTTTCATTGGCAACAACGCAAAGAGAAATTTCGCGCAGCGAAAAAGCAGAGGTTGTAATTTCGCGAAGGGTTGGAAATGTGCGACTTGTCTCGGCGAACAATTCACGTGACACAGAGTTGTTGGCAGAACTATTGCTCAGGTCATTTGGGCCAAAACAAGTAGTCACTGAAGAACTCGCAAAAGTTGATGGCGTTGACAAGGTAATAATCTTTGGCTCTTGGGCGGCTAGATATCTCGGCACGCCTGGCTTTGCACCCAACGACCTTGACTTATTGATCCTCGGTAAACCGAACAGCCATCAACTTGCAAAGGCGAATATTGCGATACAAAATCGGATTGATCGTGTGGTTAATTCAATGAGTCGCCCTACTTCGTGGTGGACAAAAACTTCTAAAGACCCAATTAAAAAAGAAATAAAACGTCGACCATTTATCATCATTTAGCTCACACATTTAGGTGTGTCAGATGTGATCAACAAGTTGATATCGGCTGGTCGTCTTGAACGTATTGAAGATAATCCAGGACTTGTTAAAGCACTACTTCGAGACTCGCGGGCGCATCTAAGAAGTTCGATTGCATTGAAGCGGTCTTCTGATGTTGTTGGCGCGTATCAACTCTCATATGACTCGGTACGTAAAGCATGTGCCGCGGCAATCGCAACTCAAGGGCTTCGAGTAACAAGCCGTGGAGGCCATCAAACCTTATTCTTTTGTTCAAGCGAAGTATTTTCTGAATTGGCAGTTGTTGCAGACGAACTAAATATGGTCAGAGAAAAACGCAACTTGGTCGAGTATCCAACTTTAGCTTTTTACGAACCTTCAATGAAAGAACTTACGGATGTAATTTCGTTGGCAATCGCAGTACTAAAGATTGTCAAAAAACTGGTTGCCTAAAAAAGACGGCGGCTCGACATACGGTGGATAGGCAGGCGGCGAGCGGCGATTAGTGCGCCGAGCACAAGTGTGGCCACGATGATAAACGGCGTCGCCGTGCCTTGATCAAACAACAAATTACGCAATGCCAAACCCAACACCGTTGTAACTAGCCAAATCACGGCACCAGTTGAAAGGGCCTGTGGTGATCGCCACGCTCGAGTCACGAGCCAACCAGAAATGAGCGCAATTAAAAATGGCAGGGCGACTTCGACAACGCCAGAGATGCCCACAACTTCGTTGTGGTTGCGTCGACCAACTGCAACAAATAGCAACACGCTAAAAATATCCAGCGAGAGTGCGACTGCAACTTGGCTAACGCCAACGCGCAGTAACTGCCAAGTGTGTGCATTCATGATGGAAATCCGATCTTTTGAATGATTGTAAATACTGGCCTATCTCAAGAATTTCAAGCATTGGAAACATCTGTTTGAAATGTTCTTCATTTTTCACAAAACAGATGTGTTGGTCTACAGAGATCCGATCATCTGTGAACTTGACGTGGCGCATACCGTTTTCTAGTTGAACTGAATTTTCAAAGTAAGTACCTGTAGGCGTCATCATCGTTAGGTAAACTATTCCGTCAGGAAGCGAGACATCTTTGAGTTTTGCCATAACTATCTCCCGATCTGTCGGCGCCAAGTAGTACATAGTTTGGATTGAAGAAACCAATGACAATTTTGTGCCTAACATCGGAAAGTTATTTAGTAATGGGTCAACTTCGAAGAGATGGTCTGCAATTTCAGAAAAAAAAGTTTTCCCCTCAGCAATCGCGATTTTTGAGACATCTATGCCATATGCATCACATCCCTTTTGATTAAAAAAATTTACAGCAGTTCCGTGACCACATCCGTGGTCAAGCGAAAGTGGCTTGCTTTTATAAGACTGGCTAAGTTCGGAAACATATTTTTGTCCAACCCGATTCCACCAACGGAATACCCAAGACTCTATATTTGGTGCAGAATAGTTCTCTTGCCAAATTGATGTATTGAATTGAGTTGAATCGGTCACTTTGAAGTTC
>CAMAQQ010000132.1 GCA_945860575.1 Ferrithrix thermotolerans DSM 19514 | reverse complement strand
GAAGACCTTTACCGAGAGATAATCCTTGATCACTATCGCACTCCACGCAATCGCGGTGAGTTGCCACCGCCGGCAGTTTGCACCGAAGGCAACAATCCACTTTGCGGCGATGACATTCGCGTCTACTTAGATGTTGTCGATGGCGTCGTGCAAGATGTGAAATTTTCTGGTCAGGGTTGCTCAATTAGTCAGAGTTCAACTTCGATGATGACGGTTGCTGTGAAGGGCAAGAAGATCGAAGAAGTTCGCGCGTTCGTGCGGCGCTTCAAGCACATGATGACACTTTCTGAAGATGGCGAACCAATTGATGAGACGATCAAACTTGGCGACATCGAAGCGTTACAAGGTGTCGTGAAATTTCCGGTGCGCATCAAGTGTGCGACCCTCGGCTGGAACACCCTTCTCGAAGGCCTCGGCGAAGCCACCAAATAAATTGTTCGTGATTAATCTCCGGCGAGTTACTCTCTGCATTGGGTTGCTCATTGGCTTTGCTTCGTGTGGTGCACAGACTTCAAACGAAGTTGAGAGTGTCACTACTTTCAATGCAGTCACTGATGAAGCAACTGAAAGTGGTGTGTTGCCTTTGTCTTTAGTTGAAGTAGCAAGACTTGAACAACCAGTTGACGCTGCCTCTCGTTTTGGCGATGACGCGATTTATTTTGTCGCACGAGGTGGCACGGTTCACAGGTTCGTCAATGCAGTTCTCGAGAGCAAACCAGTGCTTGACATCACAGACCTAACTGATGGTGAGGGTGAACGCGGTTTACTTGGGCTTGCATTCTCTAAAGATGGATCAACTGCTTTCATTAACTACACCAATCTTGATGGCGATACGACAATTGCTTCGCTCAGTATCAATCGCGATGGCATTTTCGCGCGGGACTCTCTAAAAATAATTCTCGTAATTGACCAGCCGTTTCCAAATCACAATGCGGGCGACATTGTCGTTGAGCCAAGCGGGATGATTCTCGTGCCGATGGGTGATGGCGGGTCAGCCGACGATCCCCTGCGTGTTTCTCTTGATGATTCGTCACCACTCGGCAAGGTTTTGCGAGTCGATCCCCGTGACGGCAGTTATACGATCCTGGCTAGGGGTTTGCGCAACCCTTGGCGAGTTGATCTTTATGAAGACCGCTTGTGGCTCGCAGATGTTGGGCAAGGTGAATTTGAAGAAGTAAGTGTGCTTGATGGTCTCACGAAAATTACAAGCACTTCACAAATTGTTGATTTCGGCTGGAGTGCCTATGAAGCGAATGTTCGATTCAATAAAGATCAAACAAGTGCAACTCATAGGCCACCGATAATCGCATACCAGCACGGCGACAACGGTTGCTCAATAAGTGGTGGGGCGGTTGCGGTCAGCGGGTCGTTACTTAATAGATATGTATTCGCGGACTATTGCAGCGGTCGTTTGTGGTCAATTGCGACTAACGAGTCATCCCCCAAAATGACATTGCACTTTGATGACCTCGACTCTCCGACTGCCGTTGTGCGCGCCAACGAAACACTTTTTGTTCTTTCAATAAATGGCACCGTCTGGCAAATTCGCAATTAAGCCGAAATACGATTGATTAAAAGCTAATGGCGTTGCATCAAATGAAAAGTATTCAAAGAAAACTCAAGGTTGAACCCGGCGCGAATCCATGCTCGGATTACTCGTTCATTTTGAATTTGGGTTGAGATACAAAGTTTTTTTACATTGCGAGTGGCGAGATGGTTACTCAGCCACAATAAGAGTGATCCATATGCGCCGCGACCTTGTGCTTGCGGATGTATTCCATTCAATTCGATTTCGGCGGTATCTCCGTCAAACGAAATCAAGGCAAAACCAACAACTTTTGCATCGATGCTCTCAACAAGCACCGTTAATTTCTTCGAATCTTGCAAGCCAACTTGTGCCCACTGCGCATACCCATCTCGAATTGCATCCGAACTCAACAGTTCATTTGCTCTGTAGTGACTTGGATATTCTTCAAAGATAGTCTTCGAAAGTCGAACTAGATCGGCGTTATCCGACAACTGTGCTTCGCGAAACTGCCAATCGTGAATTGGTTCAATTTTTGCATTTGACGAACCAATATCTCTGGCGAAATAAACGAGAGTGTCGGCTTGATAAACAACCAGCGCTTCAATTGCGACAAGTTTTTGCGCCAATCTCACACGAGTAGTCGGGTATCTCAGGATCAATAAATTAGATTTACTTTTTCGACAAACTTCAACGACTTGATGATCACTCGCGTCATGTCTGGTGGAAATATTAAGCCGAGCGACAGTCGTCCCAAAGCGGTCAGACTCAATCTGAGAATCATTGAGCTGAAGTTCGTTCGAAGCCTGCGTGAAGTCGCTGATCATCGTGTTGCAAGTTTAACAACCAGCGACTTAATGACATGACCGTTAAGTAACTTGCTCGCTTAGATACGATGAGATAATGGGTTTTAGCAACGGACTTTCGGTTGTCGTCCCGGTCTACCGATCAGAACGAACTCTACGAACCTTGATTGACCGAGTTTCGGCGTCGCTTCTAAATCAAGATTTTGAAATTATTCTTGTCGATGACGCCAGCGGCGATGGAACTTGGCGTGAGATTGCTGCACTTTCTGAAGCCAATACTCGAATCAAAGGGCTACGCTTGGGTAGAAATTCAGGCCAGCACGGTGCATTGCTTGCAGGTGTTCGCACTGCCAAGTTCGCAACAATTGTCACTCTCGACGACGACTTACAAAATCCACCCGAAGAAATTTCAAAACTATTGACGGCACTGACCGCTGAAGTAGACGTGGTATATGGAGTCAGCACTTCAATCAAGCAGTATTTTTACCGCCGACTTGGATCAAAAATAGCAAGAAAGTTTTTTTCTTCCTTGCTCGGCTTCAGCAGTGCGGTTTCAATGACTTCATTTCGTGTGTTTCGAACAGAACTGCGCAATGGTTTTGACTCATCACTCGGCCCAAATATCTCGCTAGACGCTCTTCTAACTTGGTCAACTTCAAGATTTGCAACCACCGAAGTCGCCCACGATGAACGCGCCGAAGGCACTTCGCATTACACATTTAGAAAACTTGTTCGTTTTATGATCGATATGGCGACTGGCTACAGCACACTGCCGCTGCGAATGGCAACCGCGATTGGTTTTACAACGATTTTGTTTGGTCTTGCGTTGTTTGTTTTCGTGGTCGGCCGACCTTTGCTTTATGGTGATACAGTGCCAGGGTTTCCATTATTGGCATCCTCAATAACTATTTTCTCTGGGGTTCAGATTCTTCTGCTTGGCGTGCTCGGCGAATATATTGGCCGAATGCATTTTCGGGTGATGAATAAACCGACTTACATGATTGCCGAAATAACTACTGACACCAGCACAGCGTTCGGTAGCTAGTCAATTAACAAATGTTTAAAATTCCCTTCAATCGTGCCGACATCAGTAAACACGATATTGAACTTCTCAGCGAATCTATTTCTGCACCACAAAACACAGGCAACGGCCCGTTTACGAAACGAGCCGAAGAGCAGATAACGAAAACTTTGGGCAATGATCGCACTTTGCTCACAACTTCATGCACTCACGCACTCGAAATGTCGGCGTTGTTGCTTCGCCTTAAGCCAGGCGACGAAGTGATCGTTCCTTCGTATACTTTCGTCTCAACTGCTAGTGCGTTCATGCTCTACGGAGCTAAACCGGTCTTTGTTGATGTGCGTCAAGACACTTTGAATATTGACTTAGATCAGGCAGAGGCTGCGATCACACCACGAACCCGTGCAATTTGTGTGGTTCACTATGGCGGCGTCGCCTGCGAAATAGATCGTCTAACCAAACTTGCCAAAGACCATAATTTAATTTTGATTGAGGATAATGCGCATGGGCTTTTTGCAAAGTATCGCGGTAAATATCTCGGTACATTCGGCGCACTTGCAACACAAAGTTTTCATGAAACAAAAAATATCACGTGTGGTGAAGGTGGAGCGTTAGTCATTAATGATGCGTCACTTGCAGAACGCGCCGAAATCCTGCGCGAGAAAGGCACCGATCGAACCAAGTTTCTGCGAGGCCAAGTCGACAAATATACTTGGATTGATGTTGGCTCAAGTTGGGTGATAAGTGACTTGCTTGCGGCAATACTATTTGGACAACTTTGTCGCGCTGACGAGAT
>CAMAQQ010000131.1 GCA_945860575.1 Ferrithrix thermotolerans DSM 19514 | reverse complement strand
CCAACATTTAAAATCATTTCACCACCTGAAATAATTAACAACTGTCGATGCACATTTTCAAAATGAGAAAAATCACAATCCTCGACGACTGGGGCAATTGCAACCCGCCATGTCCATCCGGATACACCTGGCGTTTGACTGGCGATTTCGTAACTAGTGCCACGACCATTGGGCCAGGGAGCCTTTAAGTGCTCAGCAAATCTTTGTATCACCATAAGTTGTTAAAACAAAACTAGTGCGTCACGAATAGCGATGGCAGTCCACCAGTGTGAATGAAAACAATATTTGAATCTGCGGCAAATTCGCCTTTGGCATCGCGCCCGAGCAATCCCGAAAAACCTTTTGCACTGTAAACGGGGTCGAGCACCCACGCACCGCGATGAGCCGCCCAAGTTGTTGCTTCGGCCGCCGCCTGTGTTGGCACGGCATAATCACTACCCATGAAATTGGCGTCAATAATCACATCATCTTGAGTCGCACGAACTGTTTCGCCGAGCAGAGCCAGTGTTTCGTTTGCTAATTCGGCGACACGAATTGCACTAAGCGCAACACTTTTGGCCACGCCGATGCCGATAATTTTTGGCAAAACTTTTTGCGGATCATTTGCACGGGCGCAAATCAATCCCGCGACAAGTCCAGCATGTGTGCCACCGCTTGAAGTAGTAAACACGATCGCGTCGGCAGCAAAATTTTTCAAATCGCATTGCGCGGTAATTTCGTCAAAAGCGACTGCGTATCCGATCGCGCCGACCGGTGTGCTACCACCTATTGGTATTGAGTGCGGGCGCTGACCGTCGCTGATCAATTTCTCTGTCAATGTGTTGCGTGCATTTTCTAGATTTGCCCAATCGTTTGCCTCAAAGCCAGTGTGGTGTAATTGTGCGCCAAACATGCTAGAGAGCATCTGGTTTCCTTCAAGATTTTTTGGTTTCGCGCCCGACAAAACGAGATGGGTCGGCAGATTTAGTCGTGCACCTGCGGCCGCAGTCATCCGACAATGATTTGATTGCGCGGCCCCAACCGTGACGAGACAAGTTGCATTGTTATTAAGCGCTTCGCCACAAAGAAATTCAAGTTTGCGGGCTTTGTTTCCACCAACTCCGAGTCCCGTCAGATCGTCTCGCTTGACCCACAAATTTGCGCCGCTTTGAAGTTTACCGCCCGACTCAAGAGGTGTTGGCAGAGTCGCCAGTGTAATGCGAGTTATTTTATGTTGCGCCACGCGACGCCTTCGGGCCATCGACCGACGCCACCGTCGTGCAACAACATCCCGGTCAGAGTGCGTTCTGTGTGATGTGAGCGCCACAGCAACATTTCTTGGGCGAGTGGCAAAACTTTTACAGGATCATCAATCATCGTTCGCCAAGTCGGGTCGTGGGCCAAATCAAACGCCAACCAACTGCCGTCACCGAATTGCACATAAGCCGCATCGCAAGTGCGCCGCGTAGTCATATGTTGGCGCTCAAGACGGCGATCACGCGGCCAATTTTTGGCGGCACCGTCCTCGGAGTCGTCTATATATATGTTTCGCCAGTCGTATTCATAGGTTGCGCCTGTTCGCCAATGCGCCGGCGTTTCGCCTCGCAAAAATTCACCCAGTGGTATTCCATCACATTGCAACGGCACTGGCGTATTGATAGCTTCGGCGATTGTCGGCATGATGTCGACATTTTCGGTGAACTCGTTTACAACTTTGCCATGTCCTTGCGGATTATTTGGGTCGCGCACGATGCCGATGATGTGATAACTACTTTCGAAGAAACCGAGTTTCTCTTTCAATCCGTGATCACCGAGTTGATCGCCGTGGTCTGCGGTGATGATGATCAAAGTGTTTTGCCATTCGCCACGCTCACGAAGCTTTGCGAACACTCGACCCATGTGATGATCGACTTCGCCAATCATGCCGTAATACTGAGCACGCATTTCGCGCAGACCCGACTCTGTTTTTGGCGCCGATGTGCCTTCGAGGTTCATCGTGGCTTCATGAAACGGATGTCGAGTTTCGGACGGTGTGATAGGAAGATCCACTTCGTCGGGTGAATATTCTCGCGACCACTTGCCGGCAGCGGCATATGGCGGGTGAGGTCGCAGATAACTGAGGTGAGTGAACCAAGGTTTTTTTGCATCTTGTTTATCTAACCAACCGAAAAACTCGTTAGTTAAAAATGTAGAGACGCTCAAGTCCTCGTGACGCTCGGGCTCGGTGCTCAAGGCACCGTTGCAGTCGTCACCCATGTCATATCCATGTTTTTTTAGATTCGCGAGCCAAGTCGGATATGGCTCTGACAAATTTAAGACACGATTGAAGCCAGGCAACACCCCTTGATAAGTAAAAAGTCTCGGGTCGTCATTCGAATTTGTGGTGCGGGGGTCAACGCCTTGATCGGTGTAGCCGAAAATTGTCGGCTCGTAGCCGGCGCGTAACGCCATGCGCGCAACATTGTCAAAGCGATCGTCGAGCGGCGTTCCATTGGCAACGACTCGATGGTTCATCTGATACAGACCTGTATACAAACTTGCCCGACCTGGCGAACATGGCGCAGACTGGCTGTAATGGTTTGCGAATCGCACCCCGTTGCGGGCAAGTTCATCTAGATTTGGCGTTCGCACAACTTTGTGACCAGCACTTGACAAACAGTCCCCACGAAACTGATCCAGCGTTATCAGCAGTACGTTCGGCTTCACCCTTTGCAGAGTACTACTGACTTTCTAGTTTGGTGATCAATTTTGGGCGGCTGCAAGTTCGCAAGCGGCAGGTGATTCTTTGATAACGCGATTTTTTGCGGAAGTTGGCGACTTATTGATGCCATTTCGCCAGGCGTCCAAGAATCTCCACGGCCAAATTTCACCTTGCAGTACTTTGTATTCACTTTGAGGACAGATACGCGACATGCCAAAGTGCGTGTGACACTTAGTGACGCGGGCATTACCTGATGATCCCATTACACCGATCCATTGACCTGGTTCGAGACGATCGCCGCGCTTGACTTTGACACGACCAAGGTGGGCGAAAAAATAACGCACACGGTCGTCGCCATGAATTGTGATCGTTAGTCCGCCACGAGTGCCCGGAAGATCAAGTTTCTCATCCCATTTATCTTTTGCTTCAACATCGAAAACTACGCCAGAAGTTGGTGCGAGTACGTGCGCATAACAACCTTCTATATCTGTTGCAGGATAGTCGATGTGGTCTCGCGGATAAGTCACGGGTACTTTCGAAAACGGAAAGACGTAAGTAAATGAAGTTTTGTTGTCTTTTGGATCAGAACTTTGTGAGGTCGCGTGTGCCGTCGACGAGACGGTTACCGAACCGAGAGAAAGCAATACAACAGCGAGTGATGGCCGTCGCATCACTTTTCAATTTCACTTATCTTTAGATAAGACCTCAGAAGCGCGTTGCACGAGTAATTCGCGTTCATGTTCTGTGAGTGGTCGTGAAGTTCGTACATTTAGTTCAACCCGATCACCTTCGCCTGCGGCTTCAATATCATCAACGAACAAAACTGTAGTTAACCCCTTTGTTCCTGCCAAATCACGCATCGTGTTCGAAACAGTATTCGCGCTTGCATTGCTTGGTGAAATAGTCATTTCAAGTCTTGTTGTAACCGGTTCTTGGCTGAGATTGCGCACACTCGATAATTGACTATGTGGAATATGAACTGTGCTGACGCCATCGCGCAGCCGAGTCGTGACCATGCCTACATGTTCGACAAAACCATGAATGGGTTTTTGCCAGCCGAGTTCGGCCTCAACTTCATCGCCGACGCCGTATCGGTCTTCAAGAAGTACGGCAAGACCTGTGAGATAGTCATTGACTCGATGTTGACCACCGACGGCAAGACCTGCGCCCAAGAAGCCTGCACTTGACAAAAAGAATGCAGCGTTTAGATCGAGCACATTGAAAATCGCAATCAGCGAGATTATCCACGCTGCAAGGCTGATGAAGTGATGCAACATTCGAGTTGCTGCATCAATTCGCTGGCGGCGGCGCTGCTCACGTCCTTCGATGGTTTCAGAACCAATTCGGCGCACGCTGTTCTTCCACCAGTTGGCGGCGTTAGTCGGCGGTCGATCAGCAATGCGCTTCACTACCAGACTCAAAACTGCATACGAAATTCGCGTGAAAATAAAACATCCAACGATGATTGCGAT
>CAMAQQ010000130.1 GCA_945860575.1 Ferrithrix thermotolerans DSM 19514 | reverse complement strand
GCCGAAAACCAAATTGGAATCAATTTCACTTTGCAGCGCCTTGAAACCATTGGCGCTGAGTTATTAGCAAAAGGTATCTCGCCAAAAAAAATAATTTGGTGCGGATTCTCTCAAGGTTCAAGCGCGCTTTGCCAATTTATGGCGTCTAAGCCTCGTAGATGGGGGGCACTAATCGCTTTCACAGGAGGCTTGATTGGTCCACCAGGTACTCAGTGGAACATTGACGGAGACTTTGCGGGTATGCCTGCGTATTTCTGTACCAGTGATGTTGACCCGCATGTCCCAGAGTTTCGAGTTGAAGAAACAGCCGCAATATTTGAAACAGCAGGTGCTGATGTTAAATCGGAATATTTTGTTGGTCGACCCCACGAAATTTCAGACGCAGAAATTGCACAAGCAAAATCAATGATTTTGCAAGTTCTTGCAACCTCTATTTAAATAGGCGTTTTGCCGCCAACTCTGCGCCTTGTGCGAGTGACTTCAACTTCGCGAAAACCACGTCTGGATCAATCGTCGTACTTCCGACGTGAATAGAGAAGCCACAGTCGACGCCGGCCAATAATCGATCTGGCTCAACTACTTCGCCCCATCGCTCAAGTCGGTCAGCGACAACTTCTGGGTGCTCAATATAATTTGACTGAGGTTCAATGACGCCTGGGCAAATAAATTTGTCTTTCGGCACTCCGAGTTCCTTGAGCACTCGCCATTCGTGAGTATGGCGCGGATTCGCACCCTCAAAAAGTACTGTCTGAGGTTTGGCGGTCCAAACAATATCTATTATGTCAGCAATTGAAATGTCATGATGATGAGGCCCAGGGTAGTTTCCCCAACATAAATGCATGCGTAATTGTTCGGCAGGGATATTTCGAACTGCGTGATTTAACGCCTCAATGTTGATTCGAATCGCCGCCCGAAACTCATCTCGATCGAGTTTTGCATATGCAGAGTGACGTCCCATTGCAAGGTCTGGGCAATCAATTTGCACAGTTGCTCCAGCAGCAGCAATTGTTTCATACTCAAATCGCATTGCTTCTGCAATCGCGAAAACATATTCTTCGCGCGTTGGATAAAAATTATTACCAAAAAAGAACGACACCACACCAGGCGATGCTGCACTCGTAAAAATATCTTGGTGCTTGTTCGCTGTTGCCGCACGACGAAGTTCGGTCATGTCTTTAACTGCGGCCTTGCGGTCAACGACATCAATTGGCCCTGTGCAGGCTGGGGCAGAGCGCTTTCGCCGACCAGGGTTGCCGGCCACTGCCTCTGCGCTTCGCGGAAAGTCAACTAAATCTTCGAAAAAGTATGTCTGAATTGATTCGCCAGCAAAACCAGAAAGTCTGTCTTTAACGTAAGTGCCATATGACGGCTTTGACATTTCGCCGTCATTAATTATCGTGACTCCTGCGTCGACTTGCTTTTTAACTACTTCGTTAATCGCGCGCGAAATATAACCATCTAATGCGATGCGATCAACAGGTATCCCGTCACCAACAGCCCACATTAGTTTGATCAAATCATCTGGTCGCGGCAAACTTCCGGTGTGTGTACAAGGGATGGTTTTAGAGTTGCGATTCATTTTGGATCCTTTTAGGTTCGCCTTTGGTTAGAAACAAAACTGGCTCGACATGCAAATCGCATGCCGAGCCAGTTAGTAATCAAAAATTAGTTAAAAGTAATAACTAGTTGTTATCTTTCGGTTGGTACAAGGTTCCGATCAAGAATCCCCAAATGACGTGCCAGAGCATAACGCCTGCTGGAAGTTTCCAACCGTCAGGTCCGTCCATCAAGAATAATCCGTAGCCCATTTTTGGAACATAGGCGTAAGGAACCAAGAAGCCAATGCTCACAATCGCCAAGACAACTCCGTAGAGAATACCTTTGATTACATGTGAACCTGGCAATTTTGCGCGTGCGACCATTCCGAACAAAATCGTGAATACGATTCCGTTTACATAGTGCATTGATTGACCCGCCCAATATTGCGCGAGTGGGCTAGCCCAAGTATCTGCTCCACCGATCAACGCACCGTTGTACGCTGGCCAAGGCAAAGTTGGAAGACCAATTGCCTTGAAGCAATACCCCAAGTATGTAACGATTTGTGTTGCAACTAAGCCAGTTACGGCTAATCCACCAACTGGGTGACTTGCTACCCAACTGTGCCAGCGTGGGCTGGCGTCCAATCCTAGTTTGCTCATTAAATAACCCCCATATCTGTCGCGGACCTGTTGTCCGTTGAATGGACACATTACCACATTTCGGACAAAACGCAATAATAGAAGCAGGCGTCTAGCCAAAATTTTGGCTCAAATTGAAGGTGGCTGATAATCGATATTTCGATCTATTGCCATGTAAGCGTCTATTCCGATCGGATTTTCTTGTTCTTCAACAAGGTGACCGAGCAAGCCTGCACACCTTGCGAGTAAAGCAACGCCACGCATTGCGCCCATCGGAAGATTAAGGTCAGCCAATGCTGCTCCGCAAACTCCGGCGCCATTTAGCGGTAAATTTTTCTTGAGTATTTCTGGATGCACTCGGCCAATTGCATCAAACAAACTCAGATGATTTCCGAATGTTGAGTTCTGTTTTGCAAGCGACATCAGCACCGGTGTTCTTGGGTCACCATTTTTGTGAACCGGATGCCCAAGCCCAGGTACAAATTTACCTGAGTCTTTAGTTTTGGCAATTACATCGCGTGCAACATGATCCCAACCTTCAGCAGTGGTTGGAATTTGTGAGAGCGAATTGATGTGATTATTGAGAAACTTCGCACAGTCTTCTGTGACACCAAGAAAGCGCGAACCTCCACCGAGCAGACCTGCGGCCAATGCTCCTTGAAGCGAGTCAGGTGCGCTTGAATAAGTTAATCGCGCCGCAATTGCAGTTGGTGTAAATCCGTGGTCAGCGAGAGACGCAAGCACTGCCTCAAAAATTATTAGTTCACCTTTTGTAGGTTTGCGTTTCGCAATTAGCCAAAATGCGAGTTCGCCAAAAGATACTTTGCCGAGTATCTCAGACGCAAGATCTTTGCCAAGCAGAGTGATTGAGTCTGCAGTCGATGTTCCGATCCCGGTTTGATATTTTTGTCCGCTAGTCATTAGTTCTGTGTTTCCTTTAGCCATTTTCGAATTTCATCTGAGTGCTCACCAAGATGTGGCGGAGGAAGATCATAGGAAATCTCACCTTCGCTAAAAGTTATTGGATTTCGAATCAAGTCAACTTTTCTGTCGCCTTCGCCGACTGCAATTCGAGGTTTAAGCCCAAGTTTTTCTGCAAGTTCGACGCCATCGCCGATTGTGTTGATTGGTCCGCAAGGCACGCCGACCTTGTTGAGTGCAATAAATAGATCATCGGCTGCCCACTCTGCCAAGCGCGCGAGTAGTAGTGGTCGAAGTTGTTCGCGGTTTGCTGTTCGGTCAGAGTTCGCAGTAAAGCGCGAGTCGTCGGCAACGCTCTCAATTTCAAGAACTTTACAAAGCGCACGAAACTGCTTGTCGTTGCCGGCGGCGATAATCAAGTCTCGATCTTTTGTTGGCAATGCCTCATAAGGGAAGAGACTTGGGTGGGCGTTGCCCATTCGAAACGGAACCTCACCAGCAGCGGCATAAGCGGCAGTTTGATTGACTAGTCCAGACATTGCCGAAGACAAAAGGTTGACTTCAACATGCTGACCTCGACTGGTATTTTCACGTTGGTGAAGTGCGGTTAATACGCCGATGAGACCGTGTAGCCCAGCCATTACATCAAACACTGAAATGCCTGCACGAAACGGTGGGCCATTCGGGTCACCAGTAAGACTCATTAAGCCAGAGACAGCTTGCACAATTAAGTCGTAACCAGGCAACCATGCCCCTTCGGCAGTTCCAAAACCGCTGATTGATAGGTAAATCAACTTTGGATTAATCGTTGAAACAGAATCAAAGTCGAAACCGAACTTCTTTAGACCGCCAGTTTTAAAATTCTCAATGAAAATATCTGCACGCTTGATTAGTTCTAATCCGACTTTTCTATCTTCTTCGCTTAAAAAATCTAGAACGAGCGATTTCTTATTTCTATTGATTGACATGTAATACGTAGCGACACCATTTTTAGTTGGAGGCATCCAAGTTCGAGTGTCGTCGCCTTGTGGGCTCTCGACCTTGATGACAGTTGC
>CAMAQQ010000129.1 GCA_945860575.1 Ferrithrix thermotolerans DSM 19514 | reverse complement strand
ACCACTACAAAGCGTGCGCAGTCGCAACAGTTGCATTGCCCGAACTACTTCTGTCTCGACAACATCACCCATGCCAGCGGCATGCGAGCGAATTAATGATTGTTGCAAAGCAACGCGATCTTGTGGTGCGATGTGTTTTGTCGCTAGTGCGCCAAATCCAGTTGAGATGCCGTATACGGGTTGATCTGATTTGGCGAGATCTTCGACAATCTTGCTGGATCTGGCGATGGCTTCAAGTGCGCCAGCGGTGATTGTAACTTGGGCATTTTCTCGAGCGACTTTGACGACCGATTCTCGATCAAGACCCGAAGTGTTGATCAATACTTTCGCATTTGTCACGAGAGAACTCTAGTTCTCGCACACGAAATCAAAAAAGTTAAACCGACTTGCTATAAACAGGCTGATCGTAAGGCTTGAAAGTGAATCGACGGATTAATTCGCCATAGCCACCGTTGTAGAGCGAGTTGATTTCTGCAGCACGCTCGTAGGCCTTGGTTCGTTCGGCTGTCTCGGGCACTAAATACCAGGGTGTGGATGGTTCGTCGTGGTGGGCAATATGCAAGTTGTTGTTGAGCATCAAAATGCTCATAAGCCAACCGGCGTCGATCATCGCGGTGCGCGTTGTCTCGTTGCCTATGGTTTTGTGTTCGGCAAACGAACGCATCATGTTGAGTGAGTGCGAGCCAAATACCCCGCCGATTAGATATTCGAACATTGACATGCCAGCCCAAGTGTTGACTATCAAGACGATTGCCACGAGTGCTGGAATGTGCAAGAGCCATGCCGAACGTGCGTTGCCAACATTGCGAATTGCACGCCATGCATCAGCAACAAAATATTGCACCGCGCTAAACACTGACCACACCGTCAAACGAAACGCAAGTGTGCGGTTGGCCCAATAGATAGAGCGCAACAAACCACCTGATGTTTGCCATTTCTCAGGCATGGTGTAGTAGCTCTCGGTGTCTAGATTCGGGTGCGTCAGGGTCGTGTTGTGATGCGAGATGTGATCACGCTTGAACGATAGAAACGGAACCCACAAAGTCACTGAGAGCGAGGCAAGAGCGGCATTCAGTTTTGGATTTCGAAAAGGATGTCCGTGCACAAGTTCGTGTTGCAAACTTAAATGCCAGGCACCGAACCAAGTTAGAAGTGCAAAAGTTGCCCACCAAGGCAATTGGTCGTGTGTAAAAACAGACGCGAACCAACCAACGTAAACGAGTGCCGCGATTATCAGCGTGCGCCAGTCACCGTGCGATTTAAAAAATGCGTGCGAATTCAATTTATTGGTCGAAACTACAGTGTTGGCGCTTGTTGACATCTCGTGCAATTTTATCGCAGCGAACCCGCCACTAGTTGCCCGCGCGCAAAAACAGCGTCGACAAGTTTCACACCTGGGCGGTAAGCAAGGTGAACATGGCTTGAAGTATTGAGTAGCGCGAAATCTGCTTGTGCACCAATATGCAGTGCGCCAATGTCAGTGCGTCGTAAAGCGGCCGCACCGCCTGCGGTGGCAGACCAGACTGCCTCGTCACAGGTCATGTTCATATTGAGAACAGCCAATGAGATAGCCAGTGGAATCGAAGTCGTGTATGACGAGCCAGGGTTGCAATCTGAGGCCAGCGCGACCGTCACTCCAGCATCGATCAACCGTCTGGCATCAGGAAACTTTGAACGAGTGCACAATTCTGCGGTTGGCAAAAGTGTGGCAACCGTCTGCCCGTCGGTGTCGGCTAGGGCAGAAATATCGGCGTCGTTTAGATGCGTGCAATGATCGCATGAAGCAACGCCAAGTTCTACACCAAGTTGAACACCGCCACCATGTTGCAATTGATTGGCGTGAATGCGCAAGCCGAGACCTGCTTTAGCGCCCGCTTGCAATATCACTCGAGCGTGGTCAACATCAAATGCTCCGTGGTCGCAAAACACATCAATCCATTTTGCATTGGGTGCACACTGTTTGAGCATCTCTCCGCAAACTAGATCTACATATTTGTCAATTGTTGATTCTGGTGGCACAACATGAGCCCCAAGAAAAGTTGTCTCAGTTGTGACTGCGCCAGCAACTTTGAGCGATCTGGCTTCGTCGTTAACTGATAATCCATAGCCAGACTTAACTTCAAGAGTCGTTGTGCCCGTGTTCAATGCTTCGTTGGCGAGCCGGTGGGCGTTTATGGTTAGCGACTCATTGGTCGCCGACCGAGTTGCCGCCATTGTTGTTCGAATTCCGCCTGCCGAATACGGTTTGCCCGACATTCGAGCCTCGAACTCTTCAGCGCGGTCTCCGCCGAAAACTAGATGTGTGTGACTGTCTACGAAGCCCGGAATAATTGCACGACCGTCAACATTGATCGCTATGTCGACAAATTCGCTCGGCAAATTTATTTCTTCACCCGTCCATGCAATCTTGTTGTCGACGCCAACAACAAGTGCGGCGTGATTTATGACTCCGAGTTTGCCTCGTTCAAGACTTGCATCATTCGTAACGAGCGAAGAGATGCCCGTAATTGCGATCATTACGAACCAAACTTTGCTACAAGTTCCTTTACTCTGACAACAAAATCGTGGTGCTTATATTTATCAAACGAATCCCATGTCGCAAATGTGCTGGTGTCTTTGACTTTGTCCATGAACAAAAGACCGTCTAGGTGGTCGACTTCATGCTGATATGTGCACGCTGTCATGCCACGAATGATTTCATCAATTTTATTGCCGTTGCGGTCGAGTGCTTCGACACGGATTGATGTGTATCGCCAAACATTGCCGCGAAAACCTGGCACCGATAGACAGCCCTCGTTGTTTTCAAACATGTCGTCATCAAGTGGTGTGAGTACGGGATTAATCAGAATAGTTAGAGGCACTTGTGGCTTATATGGGTACCGAGGATTATTATTTACTTCGACGGCACAAATGCGTTGGTGGCGCAAAACCTGTGTCGCTGCGAGCCCTGCACCGTTTGCGTGGCGCATTGTCTCAACTAAGTCGTCGATAAAAGTTTGAATCTCGGCTGATTTGATTTCACTCGGGTTTACTTCGGCTGCGCGAATACGCAACTCTGGGTGACCGATTGTGGCGATTGGAAGAATAGTCATAGTGATTAAGTGTAATTACAGCAATGCATCAATTGCGGTGCGCAGTTCTTGTGCGACATTTGGATGTTGTCGGTGAATGCGATCGGTAACGATCTGCTCTCCACCAACCCAGACATCACGTACATCGGCGCTAGTTGCGCTGTGCACCAGATGCGCTGCGCCATTTTCGGCGTCAAAAGATGCAAGTCGAACCGAGTCAGTTGAAACTGTGATGAAGTCTGCGGCGGCGCCGACAACTAATCCGTGGATGCTGCACCCAAGCGAGTTCGCGCCACTAATAGTTGCTGCTTTCAACAATTCACTACTGTGGTGAACGCCCCGTTTATTTGTGATTAGCCGTTGATGCATTTCAACCGCGCGTGCTTCTTCGAACATGTCAATTACAGCATGCGAATCGGTACCAAGTGCAAGTGGTGAGCCAGCCGCAACTAATTTGTCAGAAGATCCGATGCCGTCGGCCAAGTCGCGTTCTGTGGTTGGGCAAAAACAGGCGGTGGCTTTTGATCTACCTAGATGCGAAATATCTTCGGCAGTTAAATGTGTTGCATGAACTGCGGTGGTAAACGAGCCAAGCAATTGGGCGTCGCTCAAAATTTGTGTGGGTGTGCGGCCAGTCGCATTGATGCAAGCACTATTTTCAGCAGGTTGTTCTGAAACATGGATATGAACAACGCGGTTATTTCGGTATTCGGCGATTTGTGCTAGTTCTACTTCGTGCACGGCACGAACACTGTGTGGTGCAAGACCGATTGTATGCATCGTGTCGCCAGTGCCGAGATCTTCAACACGCTTAAGCCATTGTTCAATGGATACATCACAAAAGCGCTGTTGTTCATCGCTGAGTTTTTCGCCATTGAGCCCGCCGTGCAAATACGCGACATCAAGCAAAGTCAACCGAATGCCTGCGTTCCGCGCCGCCTCAATAATTGCTTTGCCCATTTCGTTTGGGTCGTTATATTGCTTGCCGTTTTGCTGATGATGTACGTAGTGAAACTCGCCGACATGGGTGATTCCAGCCAGTGCCATTTCGCTGAACACGGCAGTAGCAAGCGTCAAGTAATTTTCTGGAGTTAGTCGCT
>CAMAQQ010000128.1 GCA_945860575.1 Ferrithrix thermotolerans DSM 19514 | reverse complement strand
CATACGCAGTTGACCCAGGCACAGTTCGCAAGGCAGACAACACGCCGTATGCGGTGTTCACACCATTTTCAAAGATTTGGTTGGCGCATGGCTGGCCAGCGCCGACCGGCAAAGCCCGAATAACTTGGCATGGGGCGCCAGATGTTACGACGCAAGAAATTCCGGTTGATCCAGTTTTGACGGCGCAGATTGCCGATGTTGGATCAAAAGCGGCATGGAAGCGCTGGGAGAGTTTTGCCAAAACTGGTTTGAATAAATATAAAGAAGAACGCAATAATCCAGATCGTGACGGGTGCAGCAAAATGTCGGTGTATCTTCGCTTTGGCACAATTCATCCCAGACAATTGCTGGCTGAATTGTCTTCGAATCAAAATCATGATGTCTATCGCAGCGAATTGTGCTGGCGCGAATTTTACGGTGATGTGTTATTTCATCAACCTCACACGACATGGAAGAATCTTCAACCAAAAATGGACAGCATCAAGGTTGACACTGATGCTCAGGCTAAAAAAAAGTTCGCGCAATGGTGTGCAGGCAACACTGGGTATCCGATTGTTGATGCCGGAATGCGCCAGATGTTGGCAACCGGTTGGATGCACAATCGGGTGCGGATGATCGCCGCCAGTTTCTTGGTCAAAGATTTGCATTTGCCATGGCAATGGGGCGCAAAATTTTTTATGAAACATCTAGTCGATGGTGATATTGCTTCGAATAATCATGGATGGCAATGGACTGCGGGCACAGGCACGGACGCGGCGCCATACTTCAGAGTTTTTAATCCAGTCCTGCAAGGCGAGAGGTTTGATCCGGATGGAAATTTTGTTCGCGAGTGGATACCAGAACTTGGTGATATTCCCAAGAAATACATTCATTCGCCATGGCTCACGCAAAGTGGGCTTTTTGGTAATTACACGGCGCCAATGGTCGACCATTCGCAAGAACGCGACGAGGCTTTAAGTCGTTACAAAATCAGCGGAGAAAACAACCGCTCAGTAATCTAAGTAGTCTAAAAGGTAACAAATGCTTGATGATCGTAAAACCGCCATCCTCCGAGCAATCGTAGAGGAGTACATCGCCACCGCGTCTCCGGTTGGCTCTTCGCACATTGCCAAATCGCAAGAGTTCGCGGTTTCGTCGGCCACCGTTCGTAACGACATGGCTGCACTCGAGCGTGAGGGTTTCCTAACTCATCCTCATACTTCTGCCGGACGGATCCCTACCGACAAGGGATATCGCTTTTTCGTCGACAACCTTGTGCCTAACGGAAGTCTTGGGACACTTGAGCAAGCCAAAGTCGGTAGTTTTTTTGAGAACGCACATTTTCGTTTAGAAGAAACTCTGCAACGAACCTCAATGTTGCTGACACAACTCACTAATTACGCGTCCGTAGTGATTGGGCCCAGCGTTGAGATTGCAGTTATTCGGTCTGTGCAACTCGTGCGACTCTCAAGCCATCACGTCACCGTTGTCGTGGTGTTGTCGAATGGTTCTGTTGAAAACGAGCAACTTGAAGTTAATCATGATATTTCAGATCAGAATATTTCTGAGGCTGTTTTCAAATTGCAAAAACTGATGCTCAATTCTCCATTAAGTGATATTCAATTGATGCGTGCTGCTAACCACAATTCAATCGATGATGTTTCACCATTGTGCGACAAAGTACTCGCATCTCTTGATCGCACTCGCAACGACGAGTCGTTTTTTGTTGGCGGTGTATCACAGATGGCAGAAGCATTCGACGCAGTAGAAATCGTGCGCAACGTGTTGCACACACTCGAACAGCAATATGTCGTCGTTACTTTGGTGCGTGACATGTTGAATCGTGGTTTGTCTGTGGCGATTGGCGCAGAGCATGGCGTTGAGCCTCTTTCGGCGTGTTCGGTGGTTTTGGCACCTGTCATGGCAGATGGTGAAACCGTCGGAACGGTCGGCGTGCTTGGGCCAACTCGTATGAATTATCCGCAAGCCTTGGCGACTGTTGAACTTGTCAGCGATCGTCTTGGTCGTCGATTAACTGAGAGTTAAATTATTATGGCTACAGATTTTTATAAGTTGTTGGGCGTATCGCAATCTGCGAGTCAAGAAGAGTTGAAGCGTGCGTATCGCAAGCGTGCGCGCGAGTTGCATCCTGATGCAAACCCAAATAATCCTGAGGCAGAAGAACAATTCAAAGAGCTGAGTCGGGCTTACGAAGTTTTATCTGATCAAAATACCCGCGCGCGTTATGACCAATTTGGTGAAGCAGGAATCTCGGGTGGTGGTCGTGGCAACGGCGGTGGTGGTGATCCGTTTGGTGGCGGTGGGTTTGGCAGTATCTTCGATGCATTTTTTGGTGGCGATTCGCCGTTTGGCGGCGGCGGTCGCGGTCAACAGGCTGGCCCGCAGCGTGGACCTGATTTAGAAACGCAGTTACGAATCGAATTTGCCCAAGCGGTGTTTGGCTGTACCTCATCTGTAACTATTCGCACGGCAGTTCGATGCGATGATTGCAGTGCCACAGGTGCGGCAGCCGGAACTTCGGTGACAACATGTTCTGATTGCGGTGGCACCGGTCAGATACGTCGAACACGCCAAAGCATTCTCGGGCAAATGGTCACTGCTAGTCCGTGCGGCAAGTGTCGTGGTGCTGGGCAAAGAATTGAGACCCCATGCGCAACTTGCCACGGCGAGGGTCGGGTCACCAGAGAGCAGACGCACAGTGTTGAAATTCCTGCGGGAATCGCATCGGGTCAAACGATGCGAGTTACTAATCGCGGAGGGGTCGGCCCGCGTGGCGGTGAAGCCGGTGACCTGTATGTACACATTGAAGTCGGCGATCACGAAATGTACCGACGCGAAGATGACGACCTGATCACCGAAGTCAAGGTTTCAATTTCTCAGGCGGCTCTTGGTGCCGAATTTGTTTTGGCGACGCTTGACGGTGACGAAACGTTAGTTGTGCCAGCGGGCGTTCAGCATGGCAATGAATTTGTTCTAAAAGGAAGAGGAGTGCCAACTTTGAATCAAGGCGGACGAGCCCGCAATCAAGTGCGTGGTGACCTTCGAGTTCAGATAGCAATTTTCGTGCCGAAAAAATTGAACGCACGCGAACGAGAGTTGCTTGAAGAACTGGCGAAACTTCGTGGTGAGTCTTTTTCTGCACAAGAAAGTCGAGTGAAATCGAAAATTAAGTCTGCATTTTCGTGATCTCAGAGCTTCGCAATTCAACAGCCCATGTGTTTGTTGATGCGATTGATGCACCAGCGATAGACGAAATTGATGCGCACCATTTGTTGCGAGTGCTGCGAGTCAAGCCAAGTGACGCAGTGACAGTGAGTGACGGCAAGGGCAAATGGTATTCATGCGTTTTGAAGGCCGATGCATCAATCGATGCCACGAGTGAAGTCTTTACGACTGCCGCACCGAGTTGGCCATTAACTGTCGCATTCTCACTGGTTAAAGGCGACCGTCCTGAATGGACTGTTCAAAAACTCACAGAAATTGGCATTGATGAAATTGTCGTGCTGGCGCCAACTATTCGCAGTGTGGTTCGTTGGGATGACGGTCGCTCAAACAAAAACATTGACCGACTGAGACGAGTCGCCCGTGAAGCAGCGATGCAATCACGTCGCACTTGGTTGCCTAACGTTCACGGCGCAACCGAAATGTCAACCATTGACAACTTGTTTATTGCCGACCCGACTGGTGCTTGCCTTGATGCATCGCACCGAGCAATTGCAATCGGCCCCGAAGGTGGCTTTGCGCCACAAGAGACTGAAAATTGTGACGGTCTAGTTTCGCTCGGTGACACTGTTTTGCGAGCAGAAACAGCAGCGGTGAGCGCGGCTGTTCTAATGTCGGATTATCGAAGAAAACGAAATTAACCATGAGTCAATCTGACGACGACCTGAACGAGCAATCGCCTTTTTCGCGGGTGGTGGGTGAGCGGCTGCGTTCAATCCGCCAGCAAAAAAACTTGTCGCTCAGCGATGTCGAACTTCAATCGCATGAACAGTTCAAGGCGTCGGTGTTGGGCGCATATGAGAGGGGCGAGCGGGCGATTTCTGTGCCGCGACTTGAGCGACTGGCGAAGTTTTATGGGGTCTCAATTGACCAGTTGTTGCCCCGTGACCCGATGCGAGTTGAGGACAATCAACCTGGTGCATCGGCGCCAACAAAGTTGCGAATCGACGTTGCGAAACTATCCATGCGTGA
>CAMAQQ010000127.1 GCA_945860575.1 Ferrithrix thermotolerans DSM 19514 | reverse complement strand
GCTCGAATTGGTCGAATTGAAGATGTCGTGGTCGAAGGAATGAGCAAAAAGAATCCGCATTTGACTACCGGTCGCACTCGTCAGAATAAAATTCTGCATTTCAGTTCTCCTGAAAGTCTTCGTGTGGGTACATATGCCAAGGTCGAAGTAACCGATGCAGCGCGGTTTCATTTGTCGGGTCATCTAGTTGAAGTCGGTGACGCGCCTACGCATAAAGTGCGAATCGCTGTCTCAAGTGACAATTGATTTTCTACGAGCACTAGAAATTTTCAAATGAACACGAAGCCCGTTGTAATTGTCGGCCCGACAGCCAGCGGGAAATCTTCAGTGGCGATGGCAGTCGCACAGGCCGAGACATCGACTAGTTCGCCGATTCATATTGTGGCAGTTGATGCGATGCAGGTTTATCGAGACATGAATATTGGCACCGCAAAGCCAACTGTCGTCGACCAAGCACTTGTGCCGCATCATTGCATTGACCTTGTTGATAGCCACGAGCGGTTCACGGTTGCAGAATTTAAAAAGAGTGCAACGATGGCACTTGACTCAATAGCAAAAGTCAACGGCCGACCGTTGTTTGTCGCCGGTACGGGTTTATACCTGACGGCGGTGATTGATGATTTGGTTCTACCTGGTGAGTTTCCAGAAACCCGAGCGGCACTCGAGCAAGAATTAAACACAGCCACTTTGTTTGCGCGACTCAATGATCTAGACCCAGATGCGGCACAAAAGATTGAACGATCAAACCGTCGGAGAATTGTGAGGGCGCTCGAAGTTTGCATTGGAAGCGGAAAACCCTTCAGCAGTTTTGGTCCTGGCACGAGTGCTTATCCAGAAAATGGTGTTATCCAAATCGGTCTGCGTTGGAGTCGCGACAGACTTGCTCAACGCGTAGCCGACCGCGTGCATGCGATGATGAATGAGGGTTTGCTCGCAGAAGTCACGGCACTGCGAAACTCGAAAAACGGGCTATCTCGAACTGCGGCACAAGCCCTCGGCTATCGCGAATTGCTTGTGCACTTAGATGGCAAGATGGGTCTTGATGAAGCAGTTAATGAAATTATCATTCACACGCGCCAATTTGCGGTTCGCCAAGAGCGGTGGTTCAGACGTGACCCGCGAATTAAATGGGTTTCAATCAGCGAAGACCCGGTTGATGAAATTGTGCCCGTAGTCGCAAAACATTTACGCTAGACATCATTCATCATGCAAGTCGTCGTAACAAAGCATCATGGGCTCGGAAACGACTTTCTCGTGCTGGAAACGTCACAGATCGAAGGCGTGCCAGAAGTAGATAGCGCGAAAATAGGTTGGTCGAGTATTGCCGAGCAATGGTGCAATCGCGAATCAGGCGTTGGCGCCGACGGTTTATTGTTGCTTTCGCGACGCGGTGAGTTCAAACTGGCAATGCAGCTGTTCAACCAAGATGGTTCTCGCGCCGAAATGAGTGGCAACGGCATCAGGTGCCTAGTGCAGGCCGCATTTGATCGAGATGGTTGTGATGAGCCAGTCAGTTATACGGTGGCAACAGATGCAGGCGATCGTGTTGTTGATGTGCAACCTGTATCGCACGATCAGGTGACAGCAAGCGTTGACATGGGGCGTATCGAGAATCTAAAAGAGCCCGAAAACTGGGCAGCAGTCGGTTGCGATCCAAATCGGCCCGTTATGCACTTGTCTGTTGGCAACCCACATTGCGTAGTCGGGGTAGAAGATGTCCAACTCGTCAATCTTTTAGAAATTGGTTTGAAAGTTCCGCAAGTCAATTTAGAAATTGTTGAGGCAGGACCAGAAACCAATGCGATCACGATGCGCGTGCACGAACGTGGGGCAGGCATAACTCAAGCCTGCGGTACTGGTGCATGTGCCAGTGCATGGGCGGCAAACAAGTGGGGGCTCGTTCCATCTTCGGTGACCGAAATACTTGTGCACCAGCCAGGCGGAGATGCGACTGTTCGAATTAATCATCCTCAACAAAATCATGTAACGCTGATTGGCCCAGCGCACTTTTCTTCGCGACATGTGTTAGAGATTATTTCGTGAACACTCCGTATCAGGAGGCGCTCGGGTCGACACTTATCTCTCGCGGAATACGCGAGCGAATTATTTTGGTAGCAGTGACAATGTCTGATCGAACAGATGACGAGACTCAAGATTCACTAGATGAACTTGCTCAGTTGATTGATACGGCCGGTGCAGATGAAGTTGCCCGCATCACCCAACGACGTGATTCACCTGACAGCGCTTTTTACATTGGCAAAGGAAAAGTCGAAGAACTAAAAGAACTTTGCCTCGCACTTGATTCTGACACTGTTGTTTTTGACAACGAACTTTCGCCAGGTCAACAATACAATTTAGAAAAACTTCTAGGGCGCACCGCGCTTGATCGCACAGCGGTCATTCTCGATATTTTCGCGCAGAATGCACACACTCTCGAAGGTAAAGCGCAAGTTGAGTTGGCGTTACTGCGATATCGCTTGCCGCGTATTCGTCGCGGTGCCAAAGCGGGTATGTCACAGCAGGCTGGTGGAATTGGCTCTCGTGGTCCCGGTGAAACCAAACTTGAGGTTGATCGTCGTCGCATCGGTGAGCGAATTAGTCGCCTAGACCGTGAGCTTGATGGTTTGCAAAAAACTCGACAAGAACAACGCAAGAGTCGTGGTCGAAGCGGTCTTGGCGCTGTTGCAATAGTCGGCTACACAAATGCCGGCAAATCATCTGTTCTTAATCGGTTGACGAGCGCCGGTGTTCTCGTTGAAAATCGTTTGTTCGCAACCCTCGACCCTACAACCCGTCGACTTGCGTTGCCTGGTGGTGAACCAGTTCTGTTATCAGACACCGTAGGTTTCGTTCGGCGTTTGCCGCACGGGTTGATTGAAGCGTTCAAGAGCACACTTGAAGTTGCAACTGCCAGTGATCTTCTAATCCATGTTGTAGATGCGTCGGCAGTTGACCCGAACGGACAGATAGTTGCCGTTCGCGAAATACTCGCTGAAATCGGGGCAGATAAAGTGCCCGAGTTACTGCTCATTAATAAGTCTGATCTTGACCCAGATTCTGCCAAGCGTCTGGTTCACGAGCACCGCGGCGCAGTCGGGTTTTCTGCCGCGACTAGTGAAGGTTTGAATGATTTGCTCTTGGCGATCGGCGATCGAATGCGCGCGTTGACAACCGTGATTGAATTATTAATACCGTATGATCGTGGCGACATTGTGGCAACCGTGCATCGAGAGGGTGAAGTTGTGTCGACATCAAACGAAGACATTGGAATGCGAGTTCGTGCTCGGCTCGCAGATGCCAGCGCCGGTCGCTTAAGTGAATTTGTAGTCGCCCAATGAACGAGGGTTTTGTTCCGCCTCCATATCCATACGATCGGCTGGATAAATTCAAACCGCTAGCCGACAAATTTGAAGGTGGTCTTGTAGACCTCTCCATTGGCACGCCATGCGACGCACCGTCACCAGCCGTTGTGGCTGCGTTGTCGGCTTCAAACAGCGAACGGGGCTATCCGCCCAGTATCGGCAGCGAAGCGTTGCGCAATGCCGCACAAAACTGGATGCAACGCAAGTTCGCGATTTCTGTACCGACTTCTCAGATTGCTGCGTGCGTCGGCAGCAAAGAGTTTGTCGCGACCACGCCGCAATATATGAAACTACGTAGCCCAGATCGCGACACAGTTTTGTTTCCGGCTGTTTCATATCCAACATATGAAATGGGTGCGATCTTGGCAGGCTGTCGACCTGTTGCCGTGCCAATGACGCCGACAGGTGGTCTTGATGTTGCAAAAATCTCGGCGAATGATATCAACCGTGCATTAATGATTTGGACGAACTCGCCGAATAATCCGACCGGCGCACTCGATGACTTAAAAACTGTCGCTACTTGGGGTCGCAAAAATAATGTTCCAGTTTTTAGTGACGAGTGTTATGTCGAGTTCACTTGGGCACGTCAACCTGAATCAATATTGCAACACGGACTTGATGGAGTGGTTGTGCTGCATTCACTTTCTAAGCGTTCAAATTTGGCAGGGTTGCGGGTGGGTTTTTATGCAGGCGATAAAGACATCGTCAACTATTTGAAAGAAGTTCGTAAACATGTCGGCATGCTCGTGCCGGGGCCAGCCCAAAGTGCGGCTGTCGTAGCGCTAAATGATGATGCACATGTCGTCGTGCAACGCGATGTCTATAAACATCG
>CAMAQQ010000126.1 GCA_945860575.1 Ferrithrix thermotolerans DSM 19514 | reverse complement strand
AATTCGCCGTCGCGGCCGCCCGGTGCAGGTGGTATTTCTCGTTCGCGGTTGGCATAGTCGACCATGCGCACTGCCAGCCACAAAACTCGTTGTTGAATTCGCTCGAGCACTTCAATGTCGGCAAGGTTTTCATTGCCGATAATGTTTTTGCTCATTGTTCAATTATGGCTTATCGTGAGGGGTCTTGACTATGCCTCGCGAACTGAAACCTGCCGAAATGGCTGCCCCAGCGGCTGCATATGCACATGGTGTGCATGTGCCCGCAGGGCATGAACTCATTGTTACTTCTGGCGTTGTGCCGACACGACACGACGGCAGCGTGCCCGCAAATATTGGCGAACAAGCGGCTGTGGTTTGGCAAAATATTTTAGCGATTCTTAGTGAAGGCAAGATGAACGCTCAAGACATAATTTCGGTGACGACTTATGTTGTTTACTCAACCGAAGCCGACGAAATGACGAAGCGACTTGCACTTGTGATGGGTGCGCGCGATGCCGCTTTGAATCGTCATCTGGCGGCGAGCACGCTCGTGACTGTGCCTACGTTAGCCAAGCCCGAGTGGTTAATGGAGATTTCCGTGCTCGCGGCGAGGCAACCAAACTCGTAGCCTTGAGATTGCATTTATGACTGATAAAAAAACTGACTCAGGAATTGAGATTAATCCTCTGTATTCAGACGAGTCGCTAAGTGGTTTCGACGCGAATTCAAAACTTGGCAAACCAGGCGAGGCGCCATATACGCGGGGCATTTATCCGACGATGCATCGCGATCGATTGTGGACGATGCGTCAATATGCGGGCTTTGGCACGGCGGCTGACACTAACGAGCGGTTTAAATTTTTGTTGAACGCAGGCCAGACAGGTTTGTCTTGTGCCTTCGATCTTCCGACGCAAATGGGTTACGACAGCGATCATCCGCGTGCGGCTGGCGAAGTCGGCAAAGTTGGTGTGGCGATCGACTCGATCGAAGACATGCGTGTGTTGTTGGCCGATTTGCCACTCGACAAAGTGACGACATCAATGACGATCAATTCGACGGCGGCAGTGTTGTTGCTGCTTTATGAACTAGTCGCCGAAGAACGTGGTGTTGCATCTAACGAGATCTCTGGAACAATTCAAAATGATTTGTTGAAAGAATATATTGCTCGCGGAACATATATTTATCCGCCGCGGCCGTCGATGCGCATCATCACCGATATTTTTGCGTATTGCGCCAAGCATGTTCCAAAGTGGAACACGATTTCGATTTCTGGTTATCACATTCGCGAGGCGGGCTCGACTGCTGTGCAAGAACTTGCATTCACATTGTCAAACGCGATTGCTTATGTGCAGGCTGCTGTTGATTCGGGGCTTGATGTCGACGATTTTGCACCGAGACTTAGTTTCTTTTGGAACGGTCATAATAATTTCTTTGAAGAGGTCGCCAAGTTTCGTGCCAGTCGTCGAATGTGGCACGCGATCATGACACAGCGATTTGGTGCGAAAAACCCGGCTAGTGCCCTGATGCGATTTCACACACAAACCGGCGGTTCGACTCTCACAGCGCAACAGCCGCAGAACAATATCGTGCGAGTTGCTGTGCAAAGTATGGCGGCCGTTTTAGGTGGAACACAAAGTTTGCATACCAATGGTTTTGATGAAGCGTTAAGTTTGCCGACCGAAGATGCGGCGCGAATTGCTTTGCGCACGCAACAAATCATTGGCTACGAGAGTGGAATCACTGACACACCTGATCCGCTTGCCGGTTCGTATTACGTCGAGTCATTGACCAACGAAGTTGAACGCTTGGCGTGGGAGTACATCGAGCGAATCGAAGCAATGGGTGGGGCAGTGCAAGCGATTGAGTCTGGGTTTCAGATGGGCGAAATTGAAGAGTCGGCTTATTCATATACGAAATCAATTGATGACGGTTCACGAGTATTGGTTGGTGTAAACAAATTTGCAGTAGACAACGATGTGCGACCGACGCCGACAAAAGTTGACCCAGAACTCGAGCGTAATCAAATTGCGAGAGTGGCAAAATTGCGTGCGACACGAAACCAGAGCGATGTGACGACTGCGCTCTCAAAATTAAAAGATGCTGCTCTTAAAAGCGACAATGTTTTGTATCCGATGAAAGATGCATTGCGGGCTAGCGCGACACTTGGCGAGGTTAGCGATGTTCTGCGTGAGGTGTTTGGCGTTTATCAGCCAAGTTGAGTCGAGCGTTTAATTCGAAATTGTTTTGATTTTTACTGGCGGACGTTCGATCGCTGGTGCTTGGCGTTGCGGGTAACCGAGATAGATCATCGCCGTGATGTGAGTACCCGGCTTGAAATCGCAGAAATTTACAATGTCATCGTTGACGCCTTTAGGGCAACTCGACCAAAAACTGGCCAAGCCGAGCGATGTCGCGCCGAGCAAAATATTTTGAATTCCCGCTGAAACTGCATCGCGGTTTTCTTCTGTGCGCAATTGGGTATCACCAGATTCGGTGCCGACTATCAAAATTACTGGTGCGCGCTGAAACTTGGTGCGTGCTTTGGCGACTTTTTCCGGCTTGTCGCCGTCGCGCGCCATTGCATCTGCAGTGCAATTACTTAAGCGCTCGCGGGCGTCATTTGTAACGGCAGCAAACACGCTTGGGAACGTGAGTTTGTGGTTGGGTGCCCACATTGCCAACTCACAAAGTTTTTCGACGACACCAGCATCAAGCGCTCGATCTTTGTCAACCATCATGTCGGTGCGCCGCGCCCGAACAATTTCTCTCAATTCTTCAAATTTCATACGCATCTTCCTTGCTAATGCAAAATGTGTGCATGGATACGTGGGTGGAACAGTCGGATAATTTTCGTTGCGCGATTGAGCTGGCGTTGAGTTCTGGCATTTCGCCGACTCAACAATTTACCCAACTCGAGAATACGACTAATCTTTTGTTTTTCAACTGAACTATTTCTTGAGCAAGCATTGCCAAGACGTAACAACAAGTCTCCACGCTCGTAAACAGCACAAATCATTGCGAACTTTCCGATCGTTGATGCATCTTTTGACTCAGCGACCGTTTCTGGCGGTCGCATGAAGAGCGCATCACTGAATGTTGCCTGTCCTAAACCGTTAAAAGTATCCGGTGACCATCGGTAAATATAGGTGAAGTCAATGAACTCGAGACCTGATTTTCGCATGAACGAGAACACTTGATCGAATAATGGTTGGTCTTTGTATAGTTCGGCGAACTCAACTTCAATATCGATTGCGAGTGTGTGGGCGAGACTGTTTGTCGCACCACTCAATACGTCGAGCTCGGCGCCTTGGACATCAAGTTTGATGACATCAAATTTTGCATCCAACTGCTCAGCGACTCGATCGACCGTTTCGCTGGGCAGTTTTACTGTGTCAACTATGTCGTTGCGCTCTGGTTCAGGAAAGAGGTCAATGAACTGACGATTGGGTTTATAAATTGAGGAAGCCATTGGCTTGCGACAAAGGTTCAGAGTTACTTCGCCTTTAGAGTGCCAGAGGGCCTGTGTGATTAAAGTTTCTGAATTGTATGACGACGAACTATTTGACTTAATAACGCTTTTGGATGATCTTGAATCCGGCTCAACTCCATAATAATTTATAGATTTTTGAAAAGCCGACCACCGATCGTATGCGCCGTTAGCAGCACCAACATCTAGTAACGAGAGAGTATTTGATCCCATTATCTCTTTGACCATCTTCGACTGTTGATTGTCAAAAGATGAGGTTGCGAGACGTTTGATCGTTTGTTTTAGCCTCGCCATGTTGACTCCTTTAGTTTTTGTGGAGCGCAGAATTGAGGCCGCCCCATGAGCCGGTGCGTTGTGATGCTTCGACGGCGCCAGTTTGGCTGTTGCGACGGAACAATAAATTATTCGCGCCAGAAAGTTCGCGGGCTTTAACGACGGTCGCGTCAGGAAGTTTTACCAATGTGCCACCAGTGATATAGAGGCCAGCCTCAATGATGCAGTCATCACCGAGGCTGATACCAAGCCCGCTATTTGCGCCGAGCAGACAACGCTTGCCAACACGAATAACTTCTTTACCACCACCAGAAAGTGTGCCCATAATCGAGGCACCGCCACCGATGTCAGAACCGTCGTCTACAACAACGCCAGCAGAGATACGACCCTCAACCACTGAAGTGCCAAGTGTGCCGGCGTTGAAGTTGCAGAAACCTTCGTGCATCACAGTTGTACCAGACGCAAGGTGAGCGCCAAGGCGAACACGTGATGCATCGGCGATGCGAACGCCACTTGGCACAACATAGTCAG
>CAMAQQ010000125.1 GCA_945860575.1 Ferrithrix thermotolerans DSM 19514 | reverse complement strand
CGATCAAATAGTTGTTGGTCCATGCGACAAGCCTAGTGCCCCATACCTAATCCGCCATCCACTGGGATTACTGCTCCAGTGATAAAACCAGCATCCTGCGACGCAAGAAATGCAACTGTCGCGGCAATTTCTTGCGGAGTCGCGATGCGACTGAGTGGAACTGCGTCGATTATCTTGGCGCGCTGCTCATCGGTTAGGGCAGCCGTCATATCAGTTTCAACAGGGCCAGGTGCTACGACATTTACAGTTATTGACCGCGATCCTAGTTCACGCGCTAGCGAACGGGCGAGACCGATGAGGCCCGCTTTCGATGCAGCGTAATTGGCCTGACCCGCCGAACCCAGTAGCCCGACAACCGAAGACATCAAAATAATCCGACCAGATTTCGCACGCAGCATTCCTTGAGTTGCTCGTTTACAGACTCGATACGCACCAGTTAAATTCGCGTCGATCACCGAAGAAAAATCAGATTCGCTCATTCGAAGCAGAAGCAAATCTTTGGTGACGCCTGCATTCGAGACAAGCACTTGCACGGCGCCGAATTTTTCCTCAACGGAGGTAAACGCGGCGTCAACTTCGACTTGTGAAGTTACGTCACACTTGATTGCAAAAAAATCTGCAGTTGGTTTGGTGCTGTTGTAAGTAATTGCGACTTTGTCGCCCAGACTTGCAAAGTGTTGTGCACACGCCAGGCCGATACCTTTGGATCCACCTGTAATTAGCACCACGCGACTCACGGTTGCCTCCATTTTATGACAGCACTGGCCGCGGTCATACCTGCACCAAAGCCGACGAGCAAAACATTGTCGCCAGTCTTTAGACGACTGGTATCAGCGGCTTCAAACAATGCCAACGGAATAGAAGCCGACGACGTGTTGCCGGTCTCGTTGCCAACCCACGAGACCTTGCTCATTGGAATATCTAGTCGCTTGCACGCTGCATCAATGATCCGAATGTTGGCTTGGTGAGGAGCCACAAGTGTGATGTCATTTGTCGTCAAGCCAGCAGCACTTAGAGACTTCTCTGCCGAATCAACCATGATTCGCACTGCACGACGAAAAACTTCCTTGCCCTCCATATGTAATGTTCCGCCAATTTCGGCATAGAGAAGATCTTCCAGCGAACCGTCAGCATCTATATCCCAGCCGAGTAATTGACCTGGGCCGTCGACAGCTTCAATTAGCGCAGCGCCTGATCCATCAGCAAAGAGTATTGCCGTATTTCTATCTGTCCAATCAGTAATTCTTGAAAGAGTGTCAGTGCCGATTACCAAAACTTTCTTGAGTCCAATTGCAAGAAGTCCGTGGCCTGCGACAAGTGCGTAAACAAAACCAGAACAAGCGGCGTTCACGTCGAATGCACCACATCGCAGACCTAATCCGTGTTGCACGGTGGCGCTCGTTGCTGGCACTGTTCGATCTGGGGTAGTGGTTGAAAGTATTAGTGCGTCGATTGTTGACGGGTCAACGCCAGACATTTCAATCGCTTTACGCCCCGACTTGATTGAGAGGCTCGCTGTCGAGCCGCCAATATGACGACGCTCAATTCCTGTGCGTTCGATAATCCATTCATCTGATGTGTCTATAGTTTTCGCCAGGTCGGCATTGGTCACGACCTTTTCTGGTAATGCTCGACCCCAACCGGTGATTACTCCGTTTACTGCAGATGTTGGAATCCTTGGCATCAGTGAAAACTAAATAGTCCGAAGCCAGGCGATTGGCTGGTGCGCTGTAACTCTTTCACCTTCAACGCTGATGAAGTTTTGCAACACGCCGTCAAACAGAGATCGAACTTCATGATCTCCGACCATCCCCAACACATCTCCAACGTTAATCCGCGTGCCGTCGGTGAGTGCTTGTTTAGGGGTGAAAACTCCGGCGCTCGGGCTAACAACTAGGCGTTCAACAGCAAAAAGATGTTCACCTTCATGCAATGTAGGAGAGGGCTTTGCCGCTTCACCGATCCATTCAATTAATTTGTCCAGTTCATCAGGAGTCGAAATACTTAGTGTGCGCGCCGTGGTTAGCGTTCTCTTTGCCATGCCGGTTAGTACACCGCCAGGTCCGAGTTCTACGAAATCAACGACACCAAATTCGGACATTGTCAAAAGACACTGCCTCCAACGAACTGGATTTGACAACTGCGCGGATAAAAGTGTTGACCACTCGTCACCGAGATTGTGTGCCTTGGCGTCAACATTCGAAACAATCGGCACATCACTATCGCGAGGCTTGGCGGCGGCAATCGCTTCACGCAAACGATCACGCGCACCACTCATAAATGGAGTGTGAAATGCCCCAGATACGGGCAGTGACATGATGCGCTTTGCCCCAATTTGTTTGGCGTGATCGCTGGCAAGTGCGACACCGGCTACTGAACCAGCGATTACAACTTGACCAGGTGCGTTGTAATTTGCAATCCAAACATCGCTATCGGCCCGACGGCATGCAGTCTCGACATCTTCATCTTCAAGACCGAGTACCGCCGACATTACTCCTGGCGATGTTTGGCCAACCTCATGCATTGCGGCTGCCCGCTCAATTACCAATCGAACTCCGTCCTCAAAACCAAGAGCACCGTTGGCAGTCAGTGCGGTGTATTCACCCAGAGAGTGTCCAGCGCAGAGACTCGGCTCAAACCCGAGACGCTCGACCGCATCAAGCACCATAAGACTTGAAATAAATGTTGTGAGTTGCGCGTTGCGTGTGTCTTTTAAAGTCTCCGCATCGGCACTGAGCAAAAGAGCACCGATATCGCGACCTGCAATATCGGATGCTTCTTCAACGAGTTCCCAACTTTCATGACCAACCCAAGGTTGCCCCATGCCAGACCGCTGAGAGCCTTGACCGGGAAAGGTGAACGCAAGCATCGTCTTTTATAAATCCTTCATTGTCTTGTACATCGTAGAAGAAATTCAGTTCGTTGCCCTTAACCCGATTCGCGCCGTCAATCACTAATGATCTGTACGATAGATGCGCAAGCCCGGGTGGCGGAATGGCAGACGCGACGGACTCAAAATCCGTTATCTGAAAGGGTGTGTGGGTTCGACTCCCATCCCGGGCACTTTGCAGCAAGCCTCTCTCAATACACTCATATATTATGACTGCTCATAGTTTTACCGACCGTTTCGTCGAACGACGATTAAAGCGAAGTTCGCAGATAATTCGCGAGTTGCAAGACGAACTGCGGATAACAAATGACCAACTTGAATTTATTACCGATGACGCTAACGATAAAGAAATTAGAGCGATGGTTGCTGAAACTCCAAATGCCGCACTTGAGCATCATGAAGCCCAGCGTCACCTTGAGGTTCTTCAGCGTCATCAGGATCATTTGATGAATGCGATAGCGGATCATCAGGTAGCTCAAGATCAGTTACTTGACAAGCTGACTAGTTAACGTATTTGTTTAAATGACTATCCGAATAGTGATCGCTGAGGACGAGGCGATAATTCGTCTTGACTTGCGTGAAACTCTAGAAGAAGAAGGATATGAAGTTGTCGGAGACTGCGGTCGCGGTGACGAAGCGGTGGCACTAGTCAAAAAAATGAATCCAGATGTCGTGATTTTGGATATCAAAATGCCTGTCATGACTGGTCTTGAGGCAGCGAAACTAATCTCTGCGACAAAAATTTGTCCAGTTGTGATGCTCACCGCATTCAGTCAGCGAGAGATTATTGAACAGGCCCGCGATGCGGGCGCCCTCGCATATCTCGTTAAGCCGTTTCAAAAGTCAGATCTCGTGCCAGCGATTGAACTGGCGATTGCTCGTTTTGCAGAGATGCAGGCTCTAACAGGAGAAGTCGCCGCCCTCGGTGCACAACTCGAAATTCGAAAACTCGTAGATCGGGCAAAAGGAGTTTTGCTGGATAAATACGCGATGAGCGAAAGTGATGCGTTCACATTTATTCAGAAGCTGGCAATGGCCGAGCGAGTCAAAATGGGCGAAATTTCACGGCGGATCATCAGCGGCGAGGTTCGACCTTAAATTTTGAAATCGTGTGACTCGAACTGAGCAACGCTTAAATCACGACTAGTTTCTAGATATGAAATTGATGGCCCTTGACGGCAACTCGTTGGCGTATCGCGCATTTTTTGCCTTGCCTACTGACATGGTTACTGCCAGTGGTCAAGTGACTAATTCTGTGTACGGATTTACCACGATGTTGTTGACACTTTTGCGTGATCACAAACCAGATGGTGTCATTGTTGTATTTGATCGAAAAGAAAAGACCTTTCGTCACGATGCGGCCCCGGAATACAAGGCACAACGCGAAACACAGCCAGATATTTTGTACCAACAACTTGATTTGATTCGTGAATTATT
>CAMAQQ010000124.1 GCA_945860575.1 Ferrithrix thermotolerans DSM 19514 | reverse complement strand
ACCATGACCGATAACGGCATGAGCATCAACGATGAAGTTGACGACAGTCAGTTGCAATTTGATTTCGCTGGAGACTCAGATGAGCCTGCTGATTCGGGCAATTTGATGGATGAAGTCGAACAGTTTCTTCGCGAGCAAAACGGCAACTAGCTAATTTTCTTACTTATCCACAAACCCAATCGCAACAATGGTGTCAGTGGCATCAACTTGAGCCAAAGCAGATTCGTATGAAGCATGCAAAATACTTGAATCTAAAACACTCAAATCACTCGTATGGCCACCTGAAGTATTTCTTGATAGCCAACCTAAGTGATTTGAGAGCGGATAACGCTGGACGGACCGTATTGAAACCCTCTTGAATCCCACATACTCCATGAATCGTGTTAACGACTCTCGTGTATGAAGAACGCAGTGATCCGAGCGAAGCGTAAATTTACGAAAACTCTCTTGACCAAGTTTGCTCAGTAGGAAATCTCTGGCGTGCGGCACTTCAATAATCACGGCACCCGAGACTTCCGATCGTGTGGAGGATCTACTTAGTAGTTCATAAGCTTTTTTTAACGTCTTTATTTGGCTAGGCGTATGTTCGAGGGTGTGAAACATCGTTAAAGTATCAACCATGCGACCAGGACTAAAGTCAGCCAAACACTCGATTCCTTCTCTATTTAGATTTTCTTGACAATAAGTGTTTAGTTCAATACCGCAGACACTTTTCGCCAAACTCTTTGCACTTCGCAAGAACCATCCTTCACCGCAACCAAAATCAACAACATGCCGGTGTGCAATGAATTGAAGATTAGCCTTAATTCTCCGCTCCAAATCTTCTCGTTGTTCAAATCGCATGCCGGCATTCGTGACTCCAGTTTTTGGGTCTATCGTTCGACCATGACTGTCAAAGCCCCCATTGGTCGCTAAGTAAAACTCATCGCCAGGATAAAAATCGTGAAAAATCACTGCGCTACTGGTATCCAGAAATACAGGGATGTCTGGCTTATCACGAGTGCCTTTCGAAAAAAGTTCTAATCTGCTTTCAGCAATTAAGTTAAGTGCAGTTAGTTCTTCGCGAATTTTCGATTCATTAGACAATTCGTTTGCCATCCAATAAGACTACTTGTTATCAAAGTTTTAAAAACTTTTAGTTAACGCAACTAATTAGTTGTGCGACTTAGTAGTCGTCCATTCCTCCACCTGGCATTGCTGGCGCGCTTTCTTCTGGCTTGTCAGCAATCACGGCTTCGGTTGTTAAGAACAGTGCCGCAATTGATGCCGCGTTCTGCAATGCAGAGCGCGTTACTTTTGCCGCGTCGATGACTCCGAGTTTTACAAGATCGGTGTATTCGCCGTTTGCAGCATTGAAGCCTTCGTTGCCCTTCATGCTCTTTACTTTTTCAACAACGACTCCACCTTCAAGACCTGCGTTTTCAGCAATCTGCTTAAGAGGCGCAGACAACGAGCGCGCGACCATTCGTGCACCAGTTGCTTCGTCCCCTTCAAGTTTTGCCATCACTTTTTCGACAGCCTCTTGAGCGCGAAGCAGCGCAACGCCACCGCCAGGCACAACGCCTTCTTCAATTGCGGCTTTAGTTGTGCTCACCGCATCTTCGATGCGATGCTTCTTTTCTTTGAGTTCAACTTCTGTGGCTGCGCCAACTTTTAGAACCGCAACACCGCCAGATAATTTGGCGAGACGCTCTTGCAACTTCTCGCGGTCGTAATCACTGTCGGTGTTGTCAATTTCTGTTTTGATCTGGCTGATTCGACCTTTGATGTCAGCTTCTGGACCGGAGCCTTCAATGATTGTCGTCTCGTCTTTTGTAATCACAACTTTCTTGGCGCGACCCAAAAGATCCATTGTTGCGTTCTCAAGTTTGAGACCAACTTCTTCGCTGATTACTTGGCCACCAGTGAGAATTGCGATGTCTTGCAACATCGCCTTTCGACGATCGCCGAAGCCTGGTGCTTTAACAGCAACACTCTTGAAAGTGCCACGAATTTTATTTACAACTAGCGTTGCCAAAGCTTCACCTTCAATATCCTCGGCAATAATTACGAGTGGTCGTCCGCCTTGCATAACTTTTTCAAGAATTGGCAACATGTCACGCACCGCAGTGATCTTGTTTGCGACGAGCAAAATGTATGGATCATCAAGTGACGCTTCCATGCGATCTGTGTCGGTCGCAAAATATGGTGAGATGTAACCCTTGTCGAAGCGCATACCTTCAACGAGATCCATCTCCATGCCGAAAGTTTGGCTCTCTTCAACGGTGATGACGCCGTCTTTGCCGACTTTGTCGATCGCTTCTGAAATCATTTGACCGATTTCGGTGTCAGCGGCAGAAATTGATGCAACCTGAGCAATTTGCTCCTTGCTGTCAACAACTTTTGCGAGTGCTTTGATGCTTGCAACTGCAGCCTCAACAGCGGCTTCAATGCCACGCTTCATGCTCATCGGGTTGGCGCCGGCAGCGACATTGCGCAATCCTTCGTGCACCATGCTCCACGCCAGAACGGTCGCAGTTGTCGTTCCGTCGCCGGCGACATCATCTGTTTTTTTCGCGACTTCTTTAACAAGTTCGGCGCCAATGCGCTCGTACGGATCTTCAAGTTCGATCTCTTTTGCAATCGACACACCGTCATTTGTAATTGTTGGTGCGCCCCACTTCTTGCTGAGCACGACATTGCGACCTTTTGGTCCGAGCGTGACACGCACAGCGTCGGCAAGTTTGTTCATTCCTGATTCGAGTCCGCGACGGGCTTCTTCGTCAAATGCAATGATCTTGGCCATGTTCTTATCCTCCGTTTGAGTCCTGTGTTTCAGGGTTAATTACTCGGTTTTAAGAATTAGCACTCTATCTACGAGACTGCTAAATCAACACTCGGCTATCTGCAAGTCGTTGATAAAGCCGTATTTTCAAACCAAATTATTGGCCCCCGGCGACAGCCGGAATAATCGACACGGTTTGACCACTGGCGATTTTCGTGTCAAGGCCTTGCATGTAGCGCACATCATCATCAGCAACGAACACGTTTACGAACTTATGAAGATTGCCGTCACCATCAAGTAGGCGATCGGAGAACCCCGGATGTGCCGCGTTTAATCCCTTAAGAATTTCACCAAGGGTTGAGCCTTCAACTTGAACTGTTGAAACCCCGCCAGAAAGTGGGCGCAATGTTGTTGGAATTCTCACTGTGACTGTCATCTACTGAACGCTATCTGTAAAGTTGCAAAACTTTTGCAACTCTCATGTTGTGCGTTGCGACACAAACTCCGCCAGTTCAATAAGCGAATTAATTGCGGATTGTGTTATCGGCGCTTGTTTGATCGCCGCAATAGCCTCGACAGTTAGGGCACTGATTTTTGACTCAAGTTCTGCCAGTGCACCCGTTTGTTTGATCACTTCTTGAATTTTATTGACATCTTGATCGCTCAGATCTACCGAGCCGACTAGATCGAGAATTTGTCTCTGCGCAGAATCAGCGCGCTCAAACGCCATTGCCAGTAGTGGTGTCGGCTTTCCTTCACGGAGGTCATCACCAACCGGCTTGCCTGTCAAACTTCTGTCGCTTTCTGCAAAATCAAATGCGCCAAGAACATCGTCGCGCATTTGAAATGCATCACCAAGTGGCAGACCATATTTTGACAACGCGGGCAACAACCGATCGGCAATTTTGGTTTCGGCGAGAGTTGCACCCAGATGCAACGGGCGCTCAATTGTGTATTTGCCACTCTTATACCGAGAAACCCGTTCAGCTTTGACCAACCGGCGCTCGCGTTGCGCCGAACCAAGCAAATCTAGATACTGCCCGATGTTTAGTTCAACACGCATTTCGTTCCAAATTTTTGCGAGATCAGAATTTGTAGCGTTCATTAACTGATCGGCATAAACGAAAGCCAGATCACCAATCAAAACTGCAGCACCTTCACCAAATCGTCTTGCTTCGCTTGCCCACAAATTATCTTTATGCGTTTTTGTGTAACGCGCGTGACTTGTTGGCTCACCCCGACGAGTTGGCGAACCATCAATTACATCGTCGTGCAACAACGCCGACGCATGAAGCAATTCGAGTGCGGCTTGCGCATCAACTAACTTCGCCGAGTTTTCGTCACCGCCAGCACCGACAAAACCAAGGTAACAAAAAGTCGGACGAAGCCGTTTTCCTCCCGCACTTACTAGCCGATTGATTTCGTCTAGTGGCAACGCCAAGTCGGGGTCTAGAGACTTCCATCGAACCGTCTCTGCACTTAAAAATTCACCCAGGCGAGTATCAACGCGGCTTGCAATATCTCTGAGCCAACTCGGCGGATGCGACGACACCATAAAATGCTACGCCGAGTTACTCTTGGGCAAGACCTTTGACAACTTCTTCAATTTTGAGTTTTGC
>CAMAQQ010000123.1 GCA_945860575.1 Ferrithrix thermotolerans DSM 19514 | reverse complement strand
ATCACCAACCACAAACACATCTGAGCGTTGTCCGCGGATCGCATCAAACAATTCGTACTGAAGTGGGTTCATGTCTTGGGCTTCATCAACAAATAGATGTCGATATCGCCAACGCACAGCCTGCGCGTAGGCGTTGTCGGTTCTCATTACTTCGATTACACGAGTAATCAAATCGTCCAAATCTAAAACGTTTCGTTGCAACTTTAACTGTTCGTACTTTTTATAAATAGTGGCAATCTCGTTGTGCGGAGCAGGTGCATATCGACCCAATCGTTTCGCGGTCTGGGCATATGTTGCGGGTTGAATCAATCGTGCATGTGCCCAGTCAATTTCAATTAGCATTTCACGAGCACGCGTCGCCAATGGATGATCGCCAATTGCAGTGGCAAGAAGTTGTTGCCGGTTATTTATGATTGCCGGCATAGGTTTGTGAAGATCAGAGAGGCGCTGGCGCAAAAGTGCGAGTGCGATCGCATGAAAAGTGCCAACCGTTACCGAGTGCAAATCGCGCGCGACACCAAGATGCAGTAATCGTCGACGCATTTCGCTCGCGGCTTCGCGGGTAAAAGTAATCGCCAAAACTCTTTCGGCTGCGGCCGAACCTGTGGCAATCCGATAGGCGATGCGATGAGTAAGCACGCGAGTTTTGCCTGAGCCAGCACCAGCGTGGATAACCGTGGCGGTCTCGGGGCAAGTTACTGCAGCGCGCTGATCGGCATCCATTGCTGTAAGTAGTTCTTCGGCAGCCACATCTCAACGCTAGGCGGTGGCTGTGCGGACTTATAAACTCAGGCAATGGCGTACTCGCGCAAACTTTTGAATCCTGATGAGCAAGTGCATCTTGATCTTCACCCTCACTGGGTGGTGTTTGCCAAGCCAACTGTGCTTGTGATTCTTCTTGTGATAGCCGTTTTTAGGGCTCAAGAAATTGCTAATGCTTCGTTAAAGATCGGCATGACTCGTGTTTTGCTGGTTGCTTTGGTCGCATCAATTGGCTCGGTCTGTTTCGTAGGTCTGAAGTGGTATTTTACGTTTTTCGTTGTGACCTCGCGGCGTGTGATTTATCGTGAAGGAGTTTTGGCGCGACGCGGAGTCGAGATTCCACTCGATCGTGTTAATAACGTCAATTTTGCACAATCAATTATCGAAAGAATGCTCGGTGCTGGTGATTTGTTGATTGAGTCGGCGAGCGACGACGGTCAACAATTATTTAGTGATATTCGTAAACCTGAACAAGTGCAAAACATCATTCAAGAAGCGATTCACGTCAGTGGTGGCGGTTCGTTTGTGTATGACTCGGTTGTTGAGCAACTCGAGCGTCTCGAGGCACTTCTTAACCGCGGATCGATAACTACGGCCGAGTTTGAAGAACAAAAACGCCGGCTGTTGAGCGCGGAGAGTTAAAGTTTTTTCAATGTCTGATGTCGCAATTGCCACGCCTCGTACGCGACTTCAAAACTTTTTAGACCGCGCTGGTTTTGGTGGCTTCCCATGGAAGACCGCAACTTTTTTGTACACAATCTCTTGGGGTTGGCTGTTCATTGTCAGAGACTCGCTTTGGGTCGACGACTGGACCATGTATGCAGATTTCGACATTTTTCCGTGGCGGGATCTTGGCTTTGCTCCATGGGCGTCTATTTCGGTGAGAGTAGCTCAGGTGCTTGGTTTGAGCAGTGTTCGGGGAATAGTCTTTATTTGTTTTTTCGCAAGTGCAATTCTTTTATATGGCATCTCTTCGAAGTTTTGGATGATTGATCGTCTACAACGAAGCCTGCTTGTATTGCTGTTTCTTCTCTTACCTTTCAATACTGCAAGAGTTGCGTTATTTAGTTTCTTTTACACAACGTCGTATCTGCTCTTTTTTACGGCTTGGTATTTACTGTTGAAGGGTGGAAAGCACCTTTACTACATTTGTCTAATTTTATTTTTTCTCAGTTTTCAGATGCATTCACTTTTGGCTTTTTATTTGATTCCCGTGGTTCATTTGCTGCTTATTTCAAACGTAAAGCATTTGTATAACCTATTTTTGGTCTTAAGAGCCAAATTTCTATTGGTGATATTACCCCTAATTTATTGGAGTTTACGATCAATCTTCTGGCCAGAAAAAATCAAGTATCACGATGTCTCATTTTCTAGGGCCATCTCTGCACTTCCATTTGTAGTAGCGGTTCTCATTGTATGCGGAGGCTTGGGAATTTTGTATAAAAAAACTCAAGCTACAACTCATAAAAATATTTTGATTTTGTTGTCTGGTTCAATAGCGATGGCTATGGGCATGTTGGCGTATGTGATTTATGGCTTTTTCACGATTAATCGGTTCATTTTTTTTCAGTATTTTCATACGCTGATGGGGCGATCTGATTGGTATTCAAGACATCAAAGTTTGCAGCCACTTGGATTTGCGCTTTTGATCGTCGGGATGATATCGGTTCTACCAAGATTTTTGACTAAGTTCACGAGCCAAATACAAGTTTCGATACTTGCGGTTTGCGTTGTATTTAATATTGGGTTTGGCTTTGAGTATGTAACCGACCACTCAAAGCAGAAGGAAGTAATCAGCGTCCTGAAAGAGGAGATAGAAAGCGAATCTGTGAAAAACTATCAATTTGTAGACCAGACGATTCTCTTAAATGCGCGCGGCCGTACATACAGAGAAAGAGACTGGAAAGGTCTGATTTGGTTGGCTCATGGAGTTGAAGCAGCGAAGTCGAGCCGATTTGCAACGACGTGCGAGCCTTTTAAAGATGCGCGGTTGGTGTTGATAAAGGGGCCGGCGTCGCATTGGCAGGCTTTCAAGAATTGGGTGGGGGAAGGCGACATGGGTTTTGATGTAATTATTGACGATACGCCGGATGCTTGTAAGCCTGAAATGGTGAGAAGTGAGAAAGTTTTTGGGGCGATTCCGATTTTGTTTTACTTTACGGGGGCTAAAAACTGATTGGTCGTGCGAGTGGAGTTGGCGCGGGGTGCAGGGGGAGGTGAGAATAGCGAAATGACAAAAGCAAAGATTTCTGCATCAATTGAACTTGAGTACGAAACATTTGGTGACCCGAAAAACCCGGCTCTCGTTTTAATGGAGGGACACGGAGCCCAAATGGTCAAGTGGGATACCGAATATTGCAAAATGTTTGCTGCCAATAATTTGTTCGTGATCCGCTTCGATAATCGAGACTGCGGTTTATCGACAAAATTTGACGGTATTGAGGTTGATCTGGGTGCCACATTGAAAGCGGCTTTGCTCGAGGAACCTTTGCCGTCCGTGCCATACACGCTGTCCGACATGGCGAGCGATGTTGTCGGCTTGCTCGACTATCTAAAAATTGATCGCGCGCATATTTTTGGCGTTTCACTCGGCGGGATGATTGCCCAAGTGTTGACGATTGAGCACCCGACGCGAGTGCGTTCGCTGATTTCAGTGATGTCAATGACCGGTGAACCCGAATACGGTCAGTCAACACCCGAAGCGATCGGAGCATTGTTGTCGGCGAGTCCGTCAGATCGAGCGGGTTACATTGATCACTCAATTATTTATCAGGTTTATCATTCAAAGAAATATCGCAGTGATGAATTCTCGAAAACTTCTGCGGCGCGAGATTTTGACCGAATGTATTACCCGCAGGGGTCGAACCGACAACTGGCTGCTGTTTACGCATCGGGTCGGCGCACCGAGAAACTTCGCGCAATTAAAACTCCGACCCTAGTAATTCACGGCAAAGACGACACTTTGATTTCTCCATCGGGTGGCGAGCGAACGGCAGAGTTGATCCCCAATGCAAAATTAGTTTTAGTCGAAGACATGGGTCATGACATGCCCAAGCCACTTTGGGGTTTCTTGGTCGAGTTAATTACTGATTTCGTGGCGAAACACTGATGGCTAACGCTGGCGTCTCGCGTGGCCCGTTGGCGGGTTACAAGATAATTGAAATTGCGGGCATTGGGCCTGGGCCGTTTGCGGCGATGATGCTCAGCGACATGGGCGCCGAAATTGTGCGCGTTGAGCGGGTGCAGGCGGTGCGCGATGCGCCAAGTAACAGTGCGCATTGGGATGTAATGTTGAGGGGTCGAAAAAATATCGCGATTGATTTGAAACAGCCAGATGGGGTCGAAACTCTGTTGCAACTCGTCGAGAAAGCAGATGCGATGATTGAAGGCTTTCGACCAGGAGTCATGGAGCGCCTTGGTATCGGCCCTGATATATGTATCGCGCGTAACAAGAAACTCGTTTTTGGTCGAATGACCGGGTGGGGTCAAGACGGGCCGTATGCAAATTCGGCAGGGCACGACATTAATTACATTGCACTGGCTGGTGCGCTCGCGCACTTCGGTCGCGCAGGTGAAGCGCCAGTGCCACCATTAAACATGGTCGGCGACTTTGGCGGTGGCGGAATGTT
>CAMAQQ010000122.1 GCA_945860575.1 Ferrithrix thermotolerans DSM 19514 | reverse complement strand
ACGCGTCACGATCACAACACGATGCCACCCGCGGCAAAAACTGTCGGCAACTATGTCAACTCGTCGCTGGCAAAAGTCGAGGCACTCAAAGCAGGTTATGACGAAGCAATCATGCTTGCGCCAAACGGATTGGTAGCCGAATGTACTGGAGAGAATATTTTCTGTGTTCGCAACGGAGTCATACTTACACCGCCACTTTCGGCTGGTGCACTCGAGGGCATCACTCAATCAAGTGTCACCAAAATTGCACGCGATTTGGGTTTTGATATTCGAGTCGACAACATCGCTCGTAGCGACCTCTATATCGCCGATGAAATTTTCGTATGCGGTACCGCGGCAGAAGTTGGTTCCGTGAGTTCTGTTGATGACCGTAAAGTACCGTGTCCAGGTCCGATGACAAAAGCCATTGCTACGACTTATGCCAAGGCCGTACGCGGACAAGATGATCGCTACAAACACTGGTGCGAGTTGGTCAAGTAATTTATGTCTGCGGCACGTGAACTCGTCGAAGTTTTTGATACAACTCTGCGTGACGGCATGCAAGTCGAAGGCGTTTCGGCAAGCGTGCAAGACAAACTTCGCATCGCCGAGCAACTTGATTATCTGGGGGTGCAATACATTGAAGGCGGCTGGCCTGGAGCGAACCCTAAAGACATCGAGTTTTTTGCTCGTGCCCGCACAGAACTTAAATTAGAGACTTCGACGCTTGTTGCTTTTGGTTCGACCCGTCGGCCATTGGGCAAAGTTGATGATGATGCCACACTGCGAAACTTGATTGAAGCCGAAACAAGCGCAGTATGCATCGTTGCCAAATGCTCTGATTATCACGTTGAACAAGCGTTGCAGACGACTCTTGACGAGGGCGTGGCGATGGTCAGTGACTCTGTCAAATTTTTAGTTGCCAACAATCGTCGAGTGCTTGTCGACATGGAGCATTTTTTTGACGGCTACAAGCACAACGCAGAGTTTTCGTTGCGCGTACTTGAAGCTGCAATTATCAATGGCGCAACACACTTGGTGCTGTGCGACACCAACGGTGGGTCATTGCCAAATGAAGTCGAAAAGATCGTTGCCGAAGTACGCCGTCATGTTGGCAGCGATGTCGTGATCGGCATTCACTGTCACGACGACACGGGTTGTGCAGTTGCCAACTCGCTCGCCGCGGTGCAAAGTGGCGCACGCCATGTGCAGGGCACACTCAACGGTTTGGGTGAGCGCACGGGCAACACGAACTTGACGACAGTTATCCCGAACTTGCAACTCAAACTTGGTTACAAGTGTTTGCCCGACGGTCATCTCGAGCGTCTCACGCAGGTCAGCAATCATGTCGCCGAAGTTCTCAATCGCCCGATGAACCCGCAAGCACCATATGTTGGGGTTTCTGCTTTCGCCCACAAAGCCGGCCTACATGTTTCGGCAATCGCTCGCGCCAAAGATGCATATGAGCACGTCGCGCCAGAACTCGTCGGCAACGGCACACGCTTTTTGGTTTCAGAGATGGCTGGTCGTGCAACAATTTCAATGAAGGCCCAAGAGTTGGGTCTTGATATGGATGGTCAAGCGATCAACCAAGTGCTTGACGATCTAAAACGACTCGAATTTGAGGGCTACCACTTCGAAGCCGCCGACGCTTCGCTCGAATTATTGATGCGTCGCGCATCTGGTTGGGATCAATCATTTTTTAAAGTTGAGTCCATGCGGGTAATCACCGACGAAGCGGCGTCTGGTGCTTTTACAACCGAAGCAACTGTAAAAGTTTGGGTAGGTGAAACTCGCAATGTGTTCACATCTGAAGGCAACGGTCCGGTAAATGCAATCGACACTGCGTTGCGAGAAGCATTGAAAACCAGTTTTCCGCAACTTGCGCGTGTTCATCTCACCGACTATAAAGTTCGAATTCTTGACTCTGGGTCTGCGACGGGCGCAGTAACTCGTGTTTTAATTGATGCAACTGATGGCGAGCGCACATGGACGACAATCGGGGTCTCAGCCAACATCATTGAAGCGTCATGGCGTGCGCTTGAAGAATCTTTGGTCTACGGATTATTGCACTTGCGATCTTGATCTCGTGGCTAGTTGATCTAGGCTCTTTGACTTATGTCCGCTCCAAAATTTACTCCTGTCGATCCAATTGATCGTCCACGTTCGTATCAGTCACCTGAGCACATTCCTACGCCGTGGATGAACGATCGCCCTGCTGCAATCACAAGTCGCCAACCAAAGGGTGCTCGGCTCGGTCGTCAAGGACCAGATCAGGGATATGCATTGAAACTCGCAGAAGGTTTGCGCGATTTAATCGAGTTACAGCCGGGCGAGTTGGCCGACGATGCAATTCGTGGAACACTCGCAATCGCTTTGCGTCGTGCGTCAAGATACGGTCGTGCACCTGTGATTCACGATCTAGTCTTTGCATTTTCAATCTGGGGGTGGATGTTGTTAGATCCGCCCGCTGATCTCATTGCTCGTCGTAAGCAATTGTTTTCGGGACTTGGTCGTGCAGCGCATCACTATTCTGAGACTCGCGAACTCGTTGACATGGTTCCTGAGAGCACGATGATTATGACAATTGAACAGATTCGCACCGGAATGCCCGGCAGTTGGCGAGCACTTACTGGAGCGTAAGTTTTCTGATTAGTCGGCAACGGCGTGTGCTTCTAGATCTTTAAGAGAAACAAATTCAAGAGTCAGCGTGTGCGTTGAACGCAATTTTACTTTCGGCGCTTTGCCTGCTTCAAAAGCTTCTTGCCAGCGTGGTGCACACAGACACCACTGATCACCTGGTTTGAGTCCAGCAAATCCGTATTGTGGCATCGGTGTTGAAAGATCGTTGCCGACAGATTTTGAATACTTCAAAAATTCTTCGGTCATGATTGCACAAACAGTGTGCACGCCACCGTCATCGCCACCAGTTTCGCAACAGCCGGTGCGATAAAAGCCCGTCACGGGGTCGAAGTTGCACGGCTCAAGTGGTTCGCCATAAACATTTGTTTGCTGGCCGATTGTCATTTTTCGTCGAGTCCGTTAGTTCAGCGAGACGCCAACTAGGCGACCGATCACATATGTAACGCTGACAGCGAGCAACATGATCGCCACTTGTCGTACGGCGCTAGAAGCTTTTGACCGCTCGGCTTGTTGACCGATTGCATAGCCAGCGACTGTCGCTGCAACAATTGCGACTGCCACCGAAAGAAATCTTGCTGTGTTACCACTGCTGAAAAGCCACGGCAAAACTGGCAACATCGCACCAGCCAAAAAAGTGAGCAGAGAAATTAACGCAATCTGAATTGGGTTGGGCAAGTTGCCGGCATCAAGACCAAACTCCTCGCGGGCGTGCACGATCACGGCGCGCTCCGGGTCGCGCATAACTTCTTTGGCCGACGCAGATGCTTGTTCGCGCGACATGCCATGTTGGCGATACATCGCTGCCAACTCAGATGTTTCTGCTTCGGGGTGAAGCTTGAGTTCACGCAATTCGAGTGCCATCTCGCGTTTGACCAGATCATTTTGCGCGCTGATCGAAACCCATTCGCCAGCCGCCATGCTCGCTGCACCAGCAACTGCGGCAGCAATGCCGGCAAGTCGCACCATGCTCGAGTCAACACCGCCAGCGGCAAAACCGATGATCAATGAAACATTTGAAACGAGACCGTCACTGAAACCAAAAACTCCGGCGCGCGCCGAACCGCCAGCGAGAGCGCGGTGGTCGGGGTGACCTTCATGTTCAAGAGTTTTGTTTGCCATGACTTCAACGATAGTTCTGTCTCGGTCGACAACGCACACCGAGATAGCCTGATGACAGATGGCACAGACACCGCGCTACCGATTCGCGCCGTCACCGACAGGTTATTTTCATGTCGGTGGTGCGCGAACCGCTCTCTATAACTGGATTCTTGCGTTGCAAACTAACGGCGTTTTCGTTTTGCGGATAGAAGACACCGATGACTCGCGAAATAATCCGCAATGGACTCAAGGAATTCTTGATGCGCTTGCATGGCTCGGCATTGATGGTCAGGATTCACATTTTGAAGGACCGTTCTTTCAGTCGGCAAATGCTGCGTTGCATGTTGAAGCCGCCGAAAAACTGTTCGCCCAGGGCAAGGCTTATTACTGCGACTTGACGACTGAAGATATACAAAAACGCGCCAAACAATCTGGCAAACAAAACGAGCGGCAGGGTTATGACGGCTATTCGCGCGATCGGGGTTTAGGGCCTGACGACGGGCGAGTCTTGCGGTTTCGCGTGCCCGAAGGTTCGACCATCGTGCAAGATCAAGTTCGTGGCAGCGTCGAGTTTGATAATTCGACGATCGAAGATTTTGTTCTGCTGCGCGGCAATGGCTCGCCGGTTTTTTTGCTGGCCAATGTTGTTGACGACATAACGCAAGCCATCACTCA
>CAMAQQ010000121.1 GCA_945860575.1 Ferrithrix thermotolerans DSM 19514 | reverse complement strand
GTATCGATAAAAGTAATCAACTTGCCATTTTTTTCAATTTGGTACGCACCAATATGTTGGGTTATTCCACCGGCTTCACCCGAGACAACATTGGCATTGCGAATTTTGTCAAGCAGAGTTGTTTTACCGTGGTCAACGTGTCCCATGATTGTGATGATTGGCGGACGAGTCGCTTGCGTCTCAGGATCATCGTCGTCCGCGTCATCAAACATTGCTTGCAATTCGAGTTCTTCTTGTTGACCTGGGTCTACAAGCAAAATCTCTGCACCACATTCAAGTGCGAACAGTTCCATTTGTTCATCGACGAGCGTCATCGTCGCGGTGACCATTTCGCCGTGCTCCAGCAAGAATCTCACAACATCAGCCGGTGTGCGATTTAATTTTGGAGCGAACTCTTGCGACGAACCGCCACGCTCAATAACTATTATTCCTTCAGGGACAGGGCTCGCACTCGGTGTATAACTTGTTGGTGTTTGCGGAAGTTGCTCTTCAAATTCTTGGCGACGTTGCCCTCTAGTTTTTTTGCGCGGACCACGACGTTGCCCACCTCCAGGACCACGACCCTGCGCAGGACGACCGCCAGGACCAGTTGGACTACTTCGACCAAGTGCAGTTCCGCGTCCACCAGTTGGTGCACCCGGACGACCACCAGGACCACCAGGGCCACGACCAGGTGCTGAACGATCTGGACTAGTACGACCGCCTGAACCTGCAGGACCTCGACCAAGTTGTGAAGCAGGAATTCGACCGGTGCGTGCGTTCGTTGACGGCGCAGTGCTACGAGGTGCAGAGCGATTGAACGGTGGACGAGTTACTCCACCTTCAGGGCGACGCGCAACTGGTGGTGGCGGAATCGGACGCGAAGAGCCAGGTGGTGGCGGAATCGGACGCGCACCCGGTGTGCCTGGTCGCGCACCTGGAGGTGTTGGTCGCAATGGTTGTTGCGTCGGCGTGCTCGCTGCTGGCGCTTGAGTCGCTGGCGACTGCGTGGCTGGCGTCGCTTGCGGCGCTGGTCGAACTGGTTGTGGTTGCAATGGCTGAATCGGTCGCGTAGGCGCAGGTCGCGTGATTGGTGCTGCATTTGTAACAGTACCTGGTCTATTTGGTTGAGCGGATGAAACAACCCGACCCGCACCACCTTCAGCCTCGCGCGGAGCCGTGTCATCGCCTTGCAGATTTTCTGTACCTTGTGTCGCTGTTACCGATTGCGTAACTTGCGTAACCGGCGTCTCAACTACTGTTTGTGGCGTTTCAACTTGTGTATCTGTTTCCGAATCTTTTTTTGCGCCGGCGACTATTTTTGCGCCGGCGGCTTTCTTTACACCAGCGACTTTTTTTGCGCCAGCAACTTTTTTCGCAGCAGCTTTCTTAACTGGCTTATCAGAAACTTCTTCAGGTTGCGTTTCTCGTGTTAAATTCTCGCGCTCAGCGCGAGCACGAATACGATCAGCTTGCGCGTCAATAATCGTTGACGATGGGCCTTTAACACCGATGCCGAGTTTTCCGCTGAGGTCAATAACCTCGGCGTTTGTCATTCCGAGTTCTTTGGCGATCTCGTGAACGCGTTTAGCCTTTGGCAAAGTGTCTAGCCTTTCGATTCTTCAGTAGATGCATCAGATTGTGCAGCCACTTGTTCTTGACTCAGAATTGATCCATCAGCAGCGTGCCACTCCATTGCGCCAGTATCTGTGTTGGTCTTCCATTCACCTTCGGCATACAAAGACTCGGCCTGCGGCTCTGCTACGCGGCGCACCACGCCGTTGCCTTCGGCAGCAGCTTCTGATTCGCTCTTGATATCAATTCGCACACCAGTTAGCCGTGCCGCGAGTGTGGCGTTTACGCCCATCTTGCCGATCGCCAATGACAACTGAAAATCAGGCACGATTACATCGGCTTGTGTCTCGTCGGCGCTCAAACGAACCTCAGTGACTTTCGCAGGCGACATTGCCTTGGCAATGAAATCACGCTTATCTTCACTAAATGGGATGATGTCAACTTTTTCTCCACGCAATTCGTTGACAACCATTCGCACTCGTCCACCACGTGCACCAACACATGCACCGACAGGGTCGATTGCTTTGTCGTTCGACCACACGGCAATTTTCGTGCGTTGACCCGGTTCGCGAGCACACGATTTGATTTCTACAATTCGGTCGGCGATCTCAGGTACTTCCATTTCGAAAAGTCGCATAATCAAACCCGGGTGAGTTCGACTTACAACAATTTGGGGACCCTTGGGTGTACGACGTACTTCAACGATGTATGCCTTTAGACGAGCATTTGGCTCGCGTGTTTCGCCGAGCACTTGCTCTGCTTGTGGCAACAACGCTTCGACTCGACCAAGATCGAGCAATGTGTAGCGAGTGTCGGTCTTTTGCACAGTTCCTGAAACAATGTCGCCTTCGCGATTCGCATACTCTTCGAACTTGCGCTCGCGCTCAACTTCTCGAATTCGCTGACTCATCACCTGGCGAAAAGTCACCGCGGCAATTCGACCGAGTTCGTCTTTCTTTGGAGTGTCATCTCGTTCGTTGATCCATTCACCGTCATCATTCACGTCGTATGCAGTAAAAGTAATATCCATATTGTCGGGGTTTACTCCAACGATTACTTCGTCTGCGGCACCAGGTCGCTTCTTGTATGCAGTTGCCAAAGCCTCGACAAGAACTTGCAATAATGCATCAATAGTGATTCCACGATCGGCTGCGAGCATGCGCAGCGCTTCTGACATGTCCATGTTGCTCATGATGCTTTGGCCTCCGTTGTAGTAGCGAATTTGTGTTTTGAATTCTTTGAATGGCGCGCATCTTGCTTTGAAGTCGTCTCTAATTTAAAAACTGTTCGAGCACGATCAATCGTCGCGTACTTGATTTTGATTTCGACATCACTCGCGTTGCGCACGATGATTTCGTGCTCATCAGCGCCGACTAAAACACCTTGAATGCGACGCTCGCCGCCTGTTTCAAGTGGTGCAGTCAAACGCACGCTGACTTCTTTGTTGACTTCGCGGATGTAATGGCGCGGCAAACGCAAATTACGCTCTAGTCCGGGGCTTGTTACTTCAAGCGTGTACCGACCTGGCACTGGCTCTGCATGGTCAAACTCTTTTGAAATCAGACGGGTGAGCAACCCAATCTTCTCGAGGTCTATACCCGCTGGTCGACCATTTTCGCCAATCATGCCTGGTTTTGTATCAACAACAACTCGCACAACACCGCTCACAAATTCGAGGTCATAGAGATCAAGGCCGAGATCGCTGACGATTGGTGTGACAATCTGGCTGATACGAGTGACTATTACACTCTCGCCTACACTCGTGCCTGCAATGTTGCTTGAACTATCGCTTGCGCTTGATTCCATCAGATATCCCTCCTTTCTCGTAAACTCGCGGTTAAATAACTAGCAAATCAATACCAAATAGCCTTTTTTATCCACTAAAAAGGCACCCGACAGAAAACAAAAGGCGTGGGCCTAAACCCACGCCTTCGGTTCAATGAACTTTTAGGTCGCCTTAAGTATAGGGGCTCGGAACTAAAGTTTCAGATGGCGCTACTGTTCGCGCCGCCAAGTGAGGGCTCGTGATTTTGCGGATGTCAACAATGTTTTTAAGGACATTACGCGATGACCCAGTCGACGCCGAGGTACCGAGCCATCGACTATTGGTACGGGCCGGATACATTCGCCGTGCTGCCCCAGGTGGCTACACATGGTTACCGCTTGGTTTGCGAACCCTAAACCGAGTTGAAACGATCGTCCGCGAAGAAATGGATGCAATTGGGGCACAAGAGGTGCATTTTCCTGCAATGTTGCCCCGCGAGCCTTACGAAATTACTGGTCGGTGGACAGATTACGGTCCGAATTTGTTTCGCTTGCAAGACAGGCGTGGCGTTGATTTTTTGCTCGGGCCAACTCACGAAGAGATGTTCACGCTTTTAGTAAAAGATCTTTACAGCAGTTACAAAGATTTACCGTTGTGGCTTTATCAAATTCAAACTAAATTTCGCGACGAGGCTCGCCCACGCGCAGGCTTGTTGCGCGGTCGAGAATTTTTGATGAAAGACTCATACAGTTTCGATCTTGATGATGAAGGTCTGCAAAAAAGTTACGACGCGCACCGCGCCGCATACTTAAGAACCTTCGATCGATTGGGGTTGCCATACGCAGTCGTCTCGGCGATGTCTGGCGCAATGGGCGGCTCGGCGTCTGAAGAGTTCTTGTTTCCGTGTGATTCGGGTGAAGACACGTTTGTCAGTTGCGACAGTTGCTCGTATTCGGCCAACACCGAGGCTGTACGGGTCGGCGCACCTGAAAAAATTGATTTTGCCAGTTTCGCGGCCGCCATCGTTCACGACACGCCGGCAACGCCGACAATCGCAACTTTGGTTGATTTATTCAATACTCGTGCTGATTTAAAGCGTGCCGATCGTC
>CAMAQQ010000120.1 GCA_945860575.1 Ferrithrix thermotolerans DSM 19514 | reverse complement strand
CAACTGTCTCTGCTGTTGTTTCTACCCATTCCATGATTCAATTTCCTTTCGGTTGTTTTCTAAGATCTCAAAATTAATTATTTGGTTTGTTCTTCTTGTGAACAAAACTGCTGCGATTTTTTCCTGGCGGTTGCGGTCGGCGGCGCGTCAGGGCAGCAGAACTATTTTTCGGCGGGGTTACACGCTTGCTGACGAAACCTTGAGGTTCTTTTGTGGCCGAATCTTTTTTTGACTTATTTTTTTTGTCATCGGTCGACGGGTTTTTCATTTCTCGAGCAGTCGCGCTTGCGGCTTGTGCTTGTTTTCCGAGACTGTCGTCTTTTTTATAAAAACGTTGCGTAATGTATTGCTGCTGAACGATTCGAATCACAGCCTGCATCATGTAATAGACAATCAATGCGGTCGGTAACCAAATCTGAAAAACGGCAAAAGCGACGGGCATATATTGCATCAATTTGGCTTGACCTGCAGACATCGTCGGGCTAATTGTGCGAGACGCAATCATCCTTTGTTGGACAAGGTATAAACCCGCCAAAGCCAGTACCAGGAGGGCATAAACGAGACCTGAAACAAAATTATCTTGCATCGCTCGAACTGGCGTTTTAGCCAAATCAATACCAAACGAAAGCATCTCGGTTTTGCCCACAAGAGATTGATAAATGTCAGAGGTCTTGTCAAGATATTTTGGTGCGAAGGCCCCGCCGTCTTTACGGCTAGTTAATCCGCTGATCGCGCGAAACATAATAAGGAATACCGGCATCTGGGCAAGCAACGGCAGACACGAAGCCAGTGGATTGACTTTGTGTTCCTGATACAACTTCATCATGGCTTCATTAAGTTTTTGTCGGTCACCCTTGAACTCTTGTTGCAACCGTTTCATTTCTGGTTGAAGTCGTTGCATCTCAAGCATCCCCTTGGTGCTCTTTAGTGTGAGGGGAGTGATCAATAACATCACGACCACGGCAACCATCGCCAAAGCAAACGAATAGTCGGGCACAAGCCCGTAGAAAAAAGCGATTACATTCGCGGCCGAATTAAAAAAAACATCAAACATGTTCGTGAGTCGCTTTCGTTGAGTAAGCATGCTTTTGACAGTCATGAATTTCTGGAACTGGGTCGTAGCCACTCGGCCCAAAAGGTCGACAACGCAAAAGACGGCCGAGGGTCAACAACAGACCTCGCCACGGACCAAAAGTTTCGATTGCTTCTGTGGCGTAGTTTGAGCAACTTGGATAAAACCGACAAGGCGACAAACGGTAAGAAAACGCTTTTTGATAAAAATTAATGGATTTAAGCAAAAAATCACGCATATTTAGCTAATTTCGATAGTTTTTTGGTCAATTTGAGTATTTTTGACTGTTTTTACAATTTTTTGGGCACATTTCGCGAGCAAACTGTCAACATTCAACCCTAAATCTTCAAATTTAAGCTTTTTAGCCCCCGAATAGGCACCGATAAGGTACCACCCAGGCGTAATCGATTTAGTCCGAAGGATTTCGCGCAATCGTCGGCGCAATAAGTTGCGTTCAACCGCGCCACCCACTTGCCGACCCAACGCGTAGGCGATTGCTGGCTGAGCCAAATTTTGGTCAATTATCATGCTGCACCACAAAGACCCTGAGCGAACATATGTTCCGTCTTGCTGAAGTTGTTGAAAAATCTGTCGCGTTTTTATGCGACTGATCAAGCAGAGAGCCGGTAGCGGCCCTTAGCCCGACGGGATTTAAGCACGGCCCGGCCGGCTCGAGTGCTCATACGGTTGCGGAACCCGTGTTTGCGGGACCTACGGCGATTGTTTGGTTGAAAGGTGCGTTTCACGCACGGCTCCTGACGTCAAGAAAATTTCGTATGTCTAAGACTAGAGGTAGAACTATCAGAGGGCAACACCAGAAGCAAAATCCTCAGCATTTCTCTCCCTGTGGAAAACCTGCTAATTTCTGCGTCCCGATTAATTTTTACGAATCTATCCACAGTGCCTTGAAGGCTTTGAAGATTTGGAGAGCTTGATCCAATAATTACGACTTTAAGTGGAGCAAGTGACGAAGGAAAATGAAATGACTAACGAAACAATCGACTCAACCCAAGAGCATGAAACAATTTGGAAGGCGACCGCCCAGGTTTTACGCTCGCAAGTTTCTGAGGCTGTGTGGTTCTCGACATTCAACGATGCAATTGCAGTTGCCGACGACAAAATGAGTTTGCGTTTACGGGTGCCAAACTCATTTGTCAGGGATCGTATCTTGACCCGCTACATGTCGCTGGTTCGAGACGCACTAGATGAAATCGGGGCAGCAGATCGCCAACTGCGAGTTGATATTCAAACCGCCACCGCTGTCGACGTATTAGAGCAACTGACAACAGAAAAACCGACGTCGCTTTCAGAACCAATTGTCGTTGAACGAAAGTCGCAATCAACAAATCAGAAACTCTCGCTAAAAAATCGATCGGGCAAGGGCGCCGCAATCGGACTCAATCCGCGATACACATTCGAAACTTTTGTTAAAGGTGCGTCGAACCAATTTTCTTTGGCGGCGGCTATGCGTGTTGCCGAAACCCCAGGGCGGTCATATAACCCATTGTTCATTTATGGTTCGGCTGGTCTTGGCAAGACGCATTTATTGCACGCAATCGGTTACTACGTGCACGAACATTACCCAGATCTTGAAGTTCGTTATGTATCCACAGAAACTTTTTTGAATGAATATGTTGACGGAATTCGTAACAACACAATCGCCGCATTCAAAAGAAAGTACCGCGAAGTTGATGTATTACTTATCGACGACATTCAATTCATGGAAGGCAAAGAAGGGTTACAAGAAGAGTTCTTTCACACTTTTAACTCACTACACGGTGCGAACAAACAAATTATTATTTCGTCCGATCGTGTTCCAGATGCCATTCCAACTTTAGAAGATCGTTTGCGCGGCCGATTTAGGTGGGGATTAATCACCGATATTCAACCTCCAGACATGGAGACTCGACTTGCGATTTTGCGAAACAAGGCAGAACGCGACGGCATAGATATTGCGAGCGATGTTCTTGAATTTATAGCCAGCAATGTGACATCAAATATTCGTGAACTTGAAGGCGCGCTTATTCGCGTGACGGCTTATGCAAGTCTTAATCGAACAATTGTTGATGTTGATCTCGCTAAAAACTTATTGACGGAGTTGCTCACAAAAAATGCTGTCAAGCCACGCACCAACGAACAGTTACTCCAAGAGATCGCCGATTTTGTGGGTTTTAGCGTTGAAGAGATTAAAGGTAAAAGTCGTCAACGGCCTCTGGTTACTGCCCGTCAAACTGCGATGTATGTCGTTCGTGAGTTAACAGACCTCAGTTATCCGGCGATTGCCCGGTTGTTTGGCGGACGAGATCACACGACTGTAATTCATGCGGTCGAAAAAACCAGCCGTGTAATCAAAGAAAAAAAGCAGGTTTATGAACAAGTCACTGAGTTGATTAAAAAGTTCAAATTATCGTGAACGCCCTGTGTATAACCCTGTGTAAATCACGCAAATCACCAGTGGATAACGAAGGTTTATCAACTGGTCGCCAAATTACAAAGCCGCAAGATGTGCCGTCTGCCTATTGTCTTTCCACATGGCTATACCGCATCTACGCTGGATATCAGATGGTTTTTCCACAATCCACAGGCCTTATTACTGTTATTAGATATATATACGGATCCCCACATTCAATAATCGGCAACCCTACACAAACACGCACACATCACCAAGTGAGGTTTAAGCCATGAAATTTAGAGTCGAACGAGAACTACTTTCCGAAGCACTTAGCGGTGGCGCTCGTGTTGCATCTAATCGAAACAACGCAATGCCGGCGCTATCAGGTGTGCATTTTGAAGTTAAGGGCGATGTGCTTGTTTTGACTTCAACAGATAACGATCTCAGTGTGAGGTTCGCTCTGGCCGTGGCAGGTTTGCAAGACGGGGTAGCCGTTGTGAGTGCAAAGTTAATCAGCGACATTGTCCGTGTGATGCCAGAAGAAAAAGTCACTGTTGAAGCACAAGGAGACGAAATTACTGTTTCGGCTGGAACATCAGAATTTAAAATACATTTATTTGCGGCATCTGATTTTCCAAATATTGTCGTCGCTGGCACTCAGTCCGTGACGATTAGCGCAAAAGTTTTTGCCGAGTCGCTCAATCAAGTCGTTCGAGCAGCGTCAAGTGATATGCAGCGTCTGGCTTTAACCGGTGTGCTCATGGTCGCTGAACCAGATTCTGTTTGTTTGGTTGCTACAGACTCGTACCGTCTGGCTGTGCGCGAGTTGCCAGGTGCAACAATGCTCGGCCACGGAGCAGAAATTGTCGTGCCTGGGCGAGCACTGGATGAACTTGAGCGTCTGATCGGTGACGCCGAAACGATGACGATGGCACTCGGTGAAAACAGAGCAACTTTCGAAGTTGGA
>CAMAQQ010000119.1 GCA_945860575.1 Ferrithrix thermotolerans DSM 19514 | reverse complement strand
TCGGGGGTTTGCACCGTCACTTGTGTGCCGACCGCCGTGTAGTCAATAGCGAGTTGGCCGAGCGAAACATTCGTCTCGAGTCTTGGCGACCAAACCGCCGAAGTCACCGAACCAATTTGTTTGCCACCAACTTTGACGGGCCACGGGTTTCTATTGGCTGGTACTTTTGGTCCGTCAATTGTTAAGCCGCAAACACGGCGGTTGATGCCGCGCTTGGCGACTGCACGAATTGCATCGAGACCGATCGCTTCAATATCGGCATCGAGCGAAACATATTGTTCCATTGCTGCTTCAAGTGGTGTGTCGGTACGCATGATGTCAGAGCCGTAAGTCATCAAACCCGCTTCAATTCGCTCGATCAAGTTTGGGCAACCTGGGCCAATGTCAAACTGCTTGCCTGCTTGGGCCAGGGCATCATAAAGCTGCACGCCAATCTCTGCATCGTCGACATAAATCTCAAAGCCGCCTTGAGCACTCCAACCGCTGCGCGCGACCAAAAATTTATGACCCATGAACTCAAGATTGTCGAACCTGAAGAATTTTGTGTTGCGTACTGCTTCGCCAAAAACGGCGACCACGACATCTTCGGCTTTTGGCCCTTGCACCGCGAGCGGCCAAATCTCTGGTTCAAAAATCTTCACATCAAGTTTCATACCGAGCGCAATGCCTTGCGCCCACAGCAAAATATCTAGATCTGAAATAGAAAACCAAAATCGGTCTTGCGCGACTCGAATTGCAACTGGGTCGTTGAGTAAAAACCCATCCTGGTCGCAAACCGGTGCGAGCGCACACTTGCCAATCTCAAGTTTGCGCAAATCGCGCACGGTCATCAATTGCGCTAGTCGTGCCGCATCAGGCCCACGCAACTCGACTTGACGCTGACAAGAAACATCCCAAAGTTGCACATTATTGCGCAAGTGAAAATAATCTTCTTCGACGCCACGAATGCGAGTTGGCAACAACATGTGGTTGTAAATCGTGTACGCCTGCACGCCGAAATCTTCAACGCGACTCGAAAACGGCGTGGAGCGAGTGCGACGTGTAATCGCCAACTGCGGCGCGTTTTTTGGTGGCTGAATTGTTGGTGCGTAGTTCATATTTATGGCCCGACCCATTTAATGTTGCAAATTTCTGCGCTACGACCTTCAAAATTCCAGACACGACCGAACGCACGCACTCGCCCCTGCGCCGCCTTGGCTACCACTACTTCGGGTCCCATCCAATATTGAGTGTTGACAACGCTGACTTCTTCGTTTTCGCGCGCACCACCAATTGGCTCTACGGCACCCTGAATGAACTTGCCGACGCTCAAAGAACGCTTCTGGCCTTCGGTGACATAACTAATCGGTGACCGTGACGCACCAAGATATTCACCGACGAGCAACTTGAACAAACCTGTTGTGCCGCGACTCGCGCCAGTGAAGATGTTCTCGATCTTTTCAAATTGTTCGTCGGTGGCGCGTTCGTCAATCCACAGAGCAGTTGTCCAATTACCTCGCTCCATTTTTCCTGGGATGTCGAGCAGCATCGCCACATTCAGTCCCGACAAAAAGGTCAAACCCGACTTGCCTTTGTCAATTCGCACACCTAGCCACGCCTGACAGTAACCCTCTGTCGGTGGGTGCGTGCCGAGCGATACAACGCACGGGCAGAACACCGTGCAATTGCAGTTCAAAATCAGCTCGCCCTCTATCGACCAGTTCTCTGTGCTCATGAATTGATTTCCTTTCGTTGATTATTTTTTAAATCTTTGTTTCTCTATTTACGGATTCAAATGATCGTGCATGACACCATCACCCGAAAACAAACTCATAAAAACTGCGACACCCCAAACAATTATCAAAACACCGAGTGGCGTAGTCAACCGGCGCCCAATCACCGGAAACTTTTCAGCTGCCATAACCGCGGCGCTCAAAACCATGAACCAGATGTTGGTCAGTCCACCGACGAATGCGAGCAACATCAAAGCCCAACAACAGCCAACACAAGTAACACCGTGACGCAGACCCATTTTTAAACCGCCACTGACTCCGTCACGCCAATGGCGCAGAAAAAACTGCATCGGCGCAAGACACTCTGATTGACAGCGTTGCTTGAGTGACGAGAATTGATACAAGCCAGCAGTCACCAATAAACCAGCACTCAAAGTTTTATTCAAGCCCGTGTTTGCATCTAACAAATTAAGTTCACTAATCGTCATTTGCAGTGAAGAAGCAACAAGTGCAAAACCAAACCAAATCACAGAGTAGCCCAAAACAAAAGCCCACCAAATCAATTGCGACGCGTTCTGCGTGACGCTATGCAGTGATTGCAAAACTGGCATCGCCGTAGTCGACATCATCACCAAAGTCATCAAGACCCACATCAAAAACACATTTGAAGGCGCGTGCGAATGAACAGAACCACTCATCGATAGATGATGTTGCATTAGCAACCACCAACCCCCACCCACCGACAACATAAATAGCGGCCATGGCGAGTTGGTAAGTAATTTGCTCTGAATCACTGGCGATTACTATAGTTATCACTAATGAGCGCGCGCAAACCAGCAAAATTGAGTGCGTTGATGCAGTTCAACTCGGTTGGTTTTGCCAGCCTGTTAAACAGCAGGCGCAACCAACTGGGCTGGTCGACTCGTGAACTCGCCACCCGAGCAAAAATCTCACAGCCTTATGTCGTGGCTCTTGAGCGCGCTCGTAACACGAACTCACGAACTAAAAGAACCCCGACGCCAACTGTCGATGTCATCGCCCAACTAGCTTTCGCGCTTGACATTGATGCAAACATTTTGTTCAAACAGGCGATGAAAATTGCGAGTCGCCATGTGTTGTTGGTCGTTGACGAAACAGCGCCGACACCTCTGAAAATAGTTCAGCAATCATTGATCAACCAGCCGCAAACGTGGCTTTGCGCCGCAAAATCTGGCGACATAAGTTTGCGCAAAAATAAGTCTCGGTTATACAAACCAGCGGACATAACTAAGGCGCTAAACAGCGAACTACAAAATCTGCGTGGCAAAATAGCCAACCAAACACTGGGCCTAATTTTCAGCGAGACTTCAGAAGCGATGACAGAATTCGACAACCCGCAGGCGGTGCTCAAGTTTGAACACAAGTGGGCAGATGTTGTCGACAAGGCGACGACCGCGGCCGGCGCGCAAGCATTATTTAACGTGTGTGTCTACAAGATCGCAGATCTGAAAACTCTCGCCAACCCAACTAAAGCATTTGACGAACTTGTTGAAGTTCATGACGAACTTTGGATCTATACAGGCTCGACTCTGGCGACAACTAACTCAACTATGACGCGAAACCACCAAACCCAGATCCATAAACTCTTAATCAAATAATCAACCAGAAAAGAGAAAACAAATGAACACCCCGAACACAAGTCGCGCTTTTACAGTTGGCAAAACCGACTCGGGTTGGGCACGCAAAATAGTTGAGATGCCAATTGATCAACTCGGCGACGGCGACGTGCTGGTTGCAGTCGAATTTTCTGGCATCAACTTCAAAGATGGTTTGGCCAGCACAGAGTCCGGCCGCATCGCCCGCATTGATCCACTAATTGGTGGCGTCGACCTTGCGGGCAAGGTTGTCGAATCGTCGAACGCGAACTTCAAAGTCGGCGACAATGTGATTGCTCACGGCTACGACATCGGCGTTGCTCATCACGGGGGCTTCTCACAATATGCTCGCGTGCAATCCTCATGGCTCGTGCCGATGCCAGCCGGTCTCGACTCACGCACTGCAATGATGATCGGCACCGCGGGCTACACGGCTGCACTCTCTGTCGACGCACTCGAAAAAGCCGGACTCAAACCAGGCACGGGCCCAGTTCTTGTAACTGGCGCAACTGGCGGTGTGGGCTCGGTCGCAGTCGGCATGCTCGCTCTGCGCGGTTACGAAGTTGTCGCTAGCACGGGCAAACCAGAAACTGCCGAGTGGTTGAAACAAATCGGCGCAAGCGAAATTATCGATCGTGCTGAAACTTCGGCCGAGTCGCCAAAGCCACTCGAACGCGAGCGCTGGGCTGGCGCGGTCGACTGTGTTGGTGGGGCAACACTCGCCTACATTCTGCGCACTTTAAAATATGGATGCAGCGTTGCCGCGAGTGGACTTACTGGTGGCACAAGTTTGCCGACATCTGTATTGCCATTTATTTTGCGTGGTGTCAACCTGCTCGGCATCGACAGTGTGCAGACACCGATTGATCCGCGCAAGGCAATGTGGTCGCGAATCGCTACAGACTTGAAACCAACATGGCTCGAAACGCAAAGCGTTGAGATCATTGGCCTCGACGACCTCAGTGCGCAACTCGACAAAATCTTGGCGGGCAAAATGCGCGGTCGTGTGTTGGTAAACCCTCATTTATAGAGCAAGTTCAAACTGCGTTATTATTTAGGCACTCGCAAAAAGGACACGCACTATGGATACAAAAGTAAACGCTGAACAACTGCATAAGGCCAAATCTGACAAAGGCTTCATCGCCGCACTTGACCAAAGTGGTGGCAGCACGCCAAAGGCGCTCAAGCTTTATGGCGTCGAAGAATCAGAGTATAAAAACGATGCAGAGATGTTTGATCTTGTTCATGCGATGCGAACAAGAATTATTAAAAGCCC
>CAMAQQ010000118.1 GCA_945860575.1 Ferrithrix thermotolerans DSM 19514 | reverse complement strand
TTGATGTGTGGTGGTGCTTTGGGCGCAATATTGTTGTCTCGTTCGGGCGATGCAATGGTTGTCGTCGTCGGCAGTGCCCACAATCTTGAACGCGGAAGCCAGATCACTGCGCAAGATTTAATTGCATTAGAAGTTCCTGCTTCGTTTGCAACTTCATTTGTCACAGGCGCGAACGCAAAGTCTCTTATCGGCCAAACAATGTTGATTAACTTGAATGGCTCATCGCCAATTACAACTGCGATGCTTAGCCCAACCGTCGGACTACTCCCAGGCGAAGCTCTGACAAGTTCGGCAATAGATGTCGGTAAATTTCCGGTAGATCTTGCCGTTGGTGACAATGTTCGTGTCGTTACTGTGCCCGACTTGGCGATCAGCGAGTCAACCGAGCCATCAATGTTCGCTGATGAAGTTGTTATTTATTCGATTACACAGACGAGCGATAATAATGATGTTGCTCTGGTGACATTTCGCAGTTCATTAGATCTTTCAATGGCGATTGCTCGCGCTGGCGAAATATATCTCGTACGAATTGCTGGTGGTGCTACTCAACTTGTTGGCGGCAGTCAGCCATGACAGTTCTTGATCATCCGCAGAAATCATCAATAGACAGACAGTTGGTAAATGCTTTGGCGTCAAGACTTGGCGATGTTTTAGCCGATGAACGCCTTGACCGGCGGGCACGCAATATGGCTGATCCGACAAATGACGAAGAACATAATTTTGCACGCACTGCCGTGCACGCCGAATTGTTGCGATTGTCTGCAGCACGACGATCAGAGGGTCGATCAGTGTTGACCGTGTTCGATGAAGTCGAAATTACATCTGCCGCAATTGCGCAAGTTCTCGGTCTAGGTCGACTGCAACCGTTACTTGAAGACGATGAAATAAGTGATATTCATGTTCGTGGAAATTCAGTAGTTTGGGTCAAACTTCGCAACGGTGAGCGTGAGATGCGCGAGCCAATTGTCGAAACTGATGACGAACTAATTGAACTTGTGCGCCGCGCGGCAACCCGGCTCTCGCGTCAGGAGCGCCGTTTTGATGCGGGTACTCCAGAACTGAACATGCAATTGCCAGATGGTTCGCGATTGTTTGCAACTATGGATGTTTCGTTACGACCAAGTCTTGTCATCCGCCGCCACCGCTTTGAAATTTCAAGTCTCAAAGAATTACAACTTCGTGGCATGCTCACCCCCGAACTGCAAGATTTCCTCGGGGCTGCTGTACGTGCACGACGAAATATAGTCATCGCTGGCGGTACTGGCTCGGGTAAAACAACTTTGTTACGTGCGCTAATAAATGAGATTCCAGTCTTTGAACGGCTTGTGACAATCGAAGATGCTTACGAACTTGGGCTAGATCACTTTGAACACCTGCATCCAGACCACGATTCATTACAGTCACGACCAGCAAATGTAGAAGGCCAAGGAGAAATAACACTTGCCGACTTGACACGAATGGCATTACGAATGGACCCTGACCGAGTAATCGTCGGCGAAGTTCGCGGAGCCGAGGCATTTCCGATGTTGATGGCGATGAGCCAGGGCAACAACGGATCAATGTGCACAATGCACGCAGACTCAACTCGGTCGGTGTTTCCAAAACTTGCCGCATATGTGTCAATGGCTTCAACTGGCTTGCCAATTGACACGGTCAATTTGTTGCTCTCAAGCGCGCTTCATTTTGTTGTCTACATCAGCAACACCGGCAGCGATCGTCGCGTGGCTTCAGTTCGTGAAGTAGTCGACTGTGACGGCCCAAATATAATTTCAAACGAGATATTCGCATTAAATTCGCAGGGCGAACTTTTGCAAACTTTCCCATTACGTGAAGCGACGCGTGAGCTACTTTCAGTGTTCGGATACGACGATGATCGGTGCGCACCGTGATTACATTCTTCGTGTGCATTCTTTGTGGTGCCGCCACTGGTCTTGGGGTGTTCGTAGTTTTTCTCGCGGTTCGAGATGACCAGGTGAAGGCGAAAACAAAAGTTGCCGATCATCAAGCAAATTTGAGCCGCTCAATGCACATTATTGTTGCCCCGGTAGTAGGCGTAGTGATTTTTTTGATTACTCGCTGGCTTTTAGTCGCAGTTGTTTTGAGTTTGGTCTTCATCGCAGTGCCGGCACTTAAATCAAAACAGCGTCTTCGTCGCGATGAACGCGGGTTGGCCGATGCAATCGCAACTTGGACAGAACAACTGCGAGATACTTTGGCTGGTGCGCATGGGTTGGAGCAGGCAATTGTCGCCACTTCTGATCATGCACCAGTGGCCATTTCGGTCGCGGTTCGTCGACTAAGCGCGCAAATTCAGTACGGCAAACTTAGCGACGGTTTGCGCCGATTTGCCGACGAAGTTGATCACCCGATTGCAGATTTTGTTTCGGCGGCTTTGATCACGGCGACGAAATATCAAGCTCGCGACATCGCACAACTATTAGGGCACCTCGCGCAATGTGCCCGTGAAGAAGGTCGGATGAGAACTCGCATTTGGGTAGGGCGAGCAAGAACCCGCAGTTCTGTGCGCATTATTTCGTTTGTTGTTATCGGCTTCATTGCGTTGTTGGTGATTTTCAATCGCGATTATCTGAGTGTTTACTCGTCACTTGAAGGACAAGTAATGCTGAGTTGCATTTTTATTGTGTTCGGGGTTGCGCTGATCATGCTTGATCAGTTTTCGCGGATCGTCACACCGCAAAGATTCATCCGCCGTCGAGAAATAAGCAACGCATGATTGCCGTTATCGCTTGTGGTGTCATCTGTGGCCTGGGGGTTTTCTTTGTAATACGCCCGGGCGTGTTGTCAAGCAAAGCAAAAGTAGTGCGTGAACAATTTGAGCAAGGAATGGTGTGGTTGGTGCGCCGTTCTCAAGAAAGACATCGCGCAGATTTAGCAGTAGTTGGTCATCAAGCATCTGAGATGGTTATGAAAAAACTAATATCTCTTTTTATTGGCGTCCTGGCAGGTTTTGGACTCAATATGTTTTTTTATCTTACCGGCGTAGATATCTCCAAATTAATTGGCGTTGTAATTTTGGTCAGCGCAGGAGTAATGGGTTTCTTTCTTCCAGATAGTCAGGTGAGAGTGCAAGCCACTCGTCGTCGCCAAGATTTTTTACACGCATTTTCAAGTTATTTGGATCTCACCAATGTTCTTCTTGCAGGTGGAGCCGGAACCGAAACAGCCTTGATTGCGGCCGCTGACGCTGGAGACGGCTGGTCGTTTGCCGAGATTCGTGAGGCATTGACAAGGGCACGAAGCGCACGAAGGTCTCCGTGGGTTGAACTGGGCAATCTTGGGGTTGCATACAACATCCCAGAGCTCGCCGAAGTTGCAGGAAGTGTGCAACTCGCTGGCGAACACGGTGCGCGTATTCGTTTATCTCTTTCAGCGCGAGCGGATTCGCTGCGAAATCGACATATGGGCGAAATCGAAGCGCAAGCCCAAGCCGCGACCGAGCGGATGGGAATACCGATGGTGTTGCTGTTTATTGCGTTCATCGCGCTTATCGGTTATCCAGCAGTTCATTTAGTTCTTGGAAGTTTTTAGCAAGCCAATTTATGCAGTTTCTTACACAGTTAGTTAGGTAAACAAAAAAATAAGACAATACACAAAACGAAACGGAGAAAATATGTCATCAATGAGAAATGTTTGGCAGTACTACTGGGTGCGGTTCACGGCTTCAGCGCAAAGTGATAGCGAGCGTGGTGAAGTCAGTGCGACGACAGTCGTCATGGCTGCGGCATTAATCGCACTAGCGATTGCAGTTGGCGCAACGATCACCAGTCGTGTAACCAACAAGGCAAACTCACTCGACCTCGGCTAGATAAGAAACTATCCCAACCGGCGTAATTATTGTTATGAACACAAAAAGCAGCACGATTGACCGGGGTGACACCGTCGTACAGGTCGTCATTGCCGTGCCAATCGTGCTGACTTTGTTGCTTATCGCAGTTCAAGCAATGCTGTTTATGCATTCAGCGCATATTGCAACTCTTTCAGCCGCCAAGGGTGCGTCGATTGCCGCATCAGCAGACGGAGAAATCATCTCGGCAATTGATTCGGCGACGCGTACTGCGGCTGAACTTGGCGCTCAACTTATCGGAGTACCTTCGCTTACGATCAGTGACGGTTTTGTCTCAATGCGAGTGCGTGTCGCGGTGCCAAATGTGGCTTTGTTTTTTCCATCCTCAGTTGAACGCGGAAGTGAAGAACCCTTAGAAAACTTTGTCCCAGAAGATGAACGATGATTTCGCAACGGGGTTCAGTAACAGTTGAACTGGTGTTACTCACACCGTTGCTGATGATTTTGGTTTTATTTGGGATATATGCAGGACGCGCTTCAGAGGCGCTAATTCAAGTTAGAAATGCGGCAGATCAAGCGGCCAGGGCCGCATCAAAAGGTAGTCGCTCACAAATACAATCGACGGCGATTCAAATAGCTGAGCGCGCACTCAAAATAAGCGGCAGATCCTGTATAAAAACAAATATTGAAACAACGGTCATCAGCCAAGGTGAAGATTCTGCAGTACTGGTAAAAGTTAGTTGTGAGATAAAAAGTCAGGATTTGTCGCTACTTGGCACCCGTCCTCGAGTAGTGAGTGCGTCGTCTATCGAAGTGATAGAT